>BNVD01000058.1 GCA_025997835.1 Spirochaetia bacterium | reverse complement strand
TCAATACCCTGCCCAATCAGGTCAAGACTGTGCTTGCGCTCCTTAATCTGCTCATTTATGTCGTGATACCGGACAATAGGACCCGCAATTAACTGGGGGAAAAAAGAGATAAACAAACCAAGACTTAAGATGTTTTTCTGCACCAGACTTGGCTTCCGGTATACATCGATAAGATACGAAAGGGACTGGAAGGTATAAAACGAAATCCCCAGCGGCAGCACAACCTTAAAAACACCGAATTGGAATTTTGATATATGAAAGGTTTTAATAAGACCGTTCAGTATCTGCCCGCTGAATCCAAGGTACTTAAAATAAAAGAGTATCAGTAAATTCAGGACAATACCGATAACCAAATATGTTTTTTTCCCGGTAACCGGAATCCGCAATTTCTTTTTCGAGACTTCTTGAGGATGCATATTTGCTATCAATAAACCGGCGCTGTAATTTACCACGATAGAAAAGAGCATTATCAACACAAACTTAGGCTCCCCCCAGGCATAAAACAGCAGGCTGGCGAGAAGTAAAATGATGTTTTTTACCCTGAAAGTGGGGCAGCAATAATAGAGCAGCAGCGTAACCGGCAGAAAAAGAATAATGAAGGGTATGGAACTAAACAGCATTATACAGCGATCCTCTCTTGACTGTCCCAGCCTTACGGCAGGCATAAAACAACAGCGCCTGTTAAACAGGCGCCGGTATTGATAGGCTACTATTTGGTAACTATATCTATCGAAGTTTTATGGTAAAATTCGTAGAGCTTTTTTGCCGGACGGCGGCTGCCGGTAAAATAGGTAGCCGCCCAGGGCCAAAGCGGGATCGAGGGGAACACATCGGAAAACAAAGCCCTGTTCGGATCCGCGCCCGTTGCCGGGTCATTAAAAAACCCGGATTCTTCAAAGCCCTTGGGGAATATCTCCCTTAAGTTTTGCGTGTTTACCTCAAAAGTGTACACACCATAGGGGGCGTTGTTGCTGGTTCCCGCCACGCTATTTTCCCGGCCAGTGTCGGTAAGCGGTCCTGTTACCGGGGAATACTTCCCGGTAAAAACAGGAACATACTCATTCGCACGGTCTTCGTACCATTCAACCTTGAACAGCGACGGCGCCCTGCCGCCCTCCTCGGTAGTAACAAGGTTGGTCAAGGTAAAGGCGCCGGGGGTGAAGAATTTCACCGTATTGACGCCATAATCGGCGGTGGACTCCGTGGGCCATGCGGAGCCCGCTATTGATTTGGGCAGCCGTTTGGGGAAATAGAAGGTTCCCCCGCCTGATACCGCAGTCTGTGCCGCCGCCAACCCTTCCTTCGCCCATCGCCGGGTATCCTGTGCCGTGGAGATAAAATGAGCGGTGGCGCCGCCGGAAGAACTGTACCAGTAATCCATAGCGGCATTTGTCCTGGCCAGCGCGCCGGAAATATCCGCTTTAGCCTTATCCATAGCGCGGGCATTGCGTATGGTAAGAAAATTATTCTTGAGGGGCAGTATTCTTGCTACGGTTGAAAGGTCGCGCCACAGGTTCTTATGGGCATCAAAATTCTCCTGAAGGTTGAACATGTTATCAAGTATGGAATCCAGTCCGTCATCCCAGGTGATTGTACTCATCAGGGCGGGACGCAGATCTATGGTCCAGTCGTAGACCGAAAGATACTCAAAAATACCCCGTACCGCCAGCAGATTGCCGACAATATAATTCAGATCATGTTTACCGATAACCGTATCGCCGCTTCCATACAATTCCTCCAGATCAAACTGATCCTTAAGCCGCGGATTAAGACGCACCTGGGCATTTGCGGACAGGGTTTCGGCCCGGGCAATGGCTTCATCGAATTCTTTCCCAAATACATCGTGTTGTACCCGATCTATAAACGGGTTAAAACCGGTACGGTAAGAACTAATCAAAGCCCAAAATATCAGGTTGATAAATTTTTCCCTGGTTGGCCGGTTATCCCCGGCAACAAGGTGATCCCTGCCGGATTGTTGGGCAAAGGGAAAATCGCCGAAGGGTGTTACAAAACCGGAAATTCGGGAATATATCTTGGGCAGCGTTGCGTCATCCGGGGTGTGGGTTGTCGCCGCATATTCCTGGTACCATTTACCCGATTCTTCACCCGTCCAGTACACATCATCACAAACCCAATCGTCAAGATTATTGGGAACGACACTCATATAGAGGGAACCGGAACCCAACAGGGAACGTACATCCGGGTCGATAAGAATATTGGCCAGCTTGAAAAGGGTACTGTACAGTATCAATTCATCATCGTTGGGATTGTTCTGATATGCCGTTTCATACAGAGAAGAAGCAATATCGTACTGCCCCACACTAAGGTATTTCCACGCCCGGCCGCCAAGCGCATCCGGAGACAGTTTTTCAAATTGAGCTTCAATCCGCACATCTTCATTCGGCACAACGAAGGAATAGGGAAAGATAAATCCACCGAGACCATCAGATAATAGCGGAACATTTCCTCCGCTTATCTTCGTTACCGTAAGGCTTCCGTCTACCAGATCAAAACCTTCATCGGGGATAATATTTATTTTTACTACCGTACCAACACCTGAACTCATGGTTTCAGGATACACAAGCCCGTTTTCGATGGCCGGATCAACGGAAACCGTATACTCGCCGGCATTTTTAGGCACAAAGGTTGCGCCAACATCAGTATTAGAGTTAATTGGTGTGGTAAATTTGGGACGGGTCCAGGAAGGTACACTGGGATTTCCGCCTGCGGACTGCAAACTAATCTCTTTCAGCACATAGCCGGGTTCGGGGTTAGCGTAGATTGCTATATAGGTTCCCCCTGATACCTGGCTATCACTAAACCGCAAATATCCGTGATCGGGCGCCGGAAATGCCCGGACGGAATACAGAACCTTACGGTCAGAACCCGACAAAACCGGATTCTGACAGGCGGTACAGAAAAAAACCAACGCAAGCGCAAAAATCAACGGTAATTTCTTAATCATGGTCCCCTCGCTTTAAAAGCTGTAGGTAAAGGAAATCGGTACAGAAATAACCGGATCGCCGGTAAATCTGGGGGGATACTTATTGGTATCCGATGACGCAACATAGGCATACCTCGGGCTTGAGGGAAACATTACCACCACGCCAATCTTGGCATGTCCTCCGCCTACCCCCAGATCAATCCAGGGACCTACCCCAAAGTCCGTGTATGCACTGAGTTCCATCTGTTCTTTGGGAACGGTCTGACCGGTTATTTCCAGTTTATTCACGTCATGTATGTCCAGCGCCACATCCACACCCACCGTAAAATTGGGGATAATCCTGAAGGACGGCATAAACCAGACGTCCAGTTTTAAACCGTCGGTGATTTTTTTACCGTCGTCTTCTGAGTTCTTGGCGCCGCCAAAGGACGCGTCAACACGGGCGGTAATATTCAGGGAATCCAGGAGCTGGGGGGTCCACGAAGCGCCCAACGCGACAACATACGGGTCCTGTACGGTATACTCTTTGTGATTATCGTTACGTACGACATTATATACGCCGCTTCCGTCGGATTTTACGATATGATCATAGAGCAGGATATCGTTCCTGGTGGTATATTCCAGGGGAATTTTCATACCCAGATCGAGTTTAAGCCCTTCTACCCCGTCAAAGAGAAATGCCCATTCGATTACATCCGATTCAGTATTTCGTATACCGGTTACCAGATCGGTTTCGGCATCCACACCCTTTCCGCTCTGGTTCGTCCAGCGGGACACCTTGCGGTTATTACCGATAAACTGAGCCCGCACCAGGCCGACATCCGGTATACGGTACCCCACTGCTATCTGCATTGCCTTGTACACATCGGCGGCGCTTACTTTCCGGTCACCGGGAGAATCAGGGTTATCAGGATCATATTCACCCAATACGCCGTTGTCTTCATTATTGAGGAGGTTCAGGATGGCCCGCAGGTTATTGCCGGGAGCCCCCAGATTGCTGGAACCAAAAGCGCCCTGGATACTCAAACCGGAAAAGTCCTTTACATCCGGCTGTTCGGGTTTCAGCCACAGCAGGGGTTCAAGCTTAAAATGAGCGCCGGCGGTAGCGTCAAAACGCTGGAAGATGTTGTCTTCGTTGGGGCTGCCGTTAGGGACCAGCCAAGAGGCGAACTCTGACGCACCGATTCTGCCCCGGAGTTCCTGTTCCTTAAACCACCCCGCAGTAAGCTTGAGCATATTGAACTGCGCAGGCAGTACCCCGCCCAGGGGTTTTACCCACGCCTTGGCATTGTCGCCGATGATTGACGGCGCATTATTGTTGGCGATATTCACGCCGAAATCAAAATCTATATTAAAACCGATATTGCCGCTGGGGGCTGTTCCGTTGGCGGAAAACCCTATATTGGGCACATCCCCCCAGGTAGAAGTAGCGGCAGATACGGCAGAATGGTCACCCATTAAAGCCAGGGGTGTTATTACCGCTCTACCCCAAGCGCCAAATGTCACTTGTGCATGTACATTAACGCCAACTGTAAACAGAATCAACAATGCGATAATAACCTTTCCCTGTTTCATGACAACTCCTCCAGTCAGGTTTAATTAGCATAAAGAGAGGCAGTGGTTTGCGACAAACCAATTCATGCCTCTCTTTATTATTTGTTCAGGTCAGTTGAGGCAGTTTCAAAATTGCAATTTTGAAACTGCCTCCCTTTATTAGTTAAAGCGTCTCCGGCGTATCAATCAGTCCGCGCCAGTCCATGGCCTTAAACTTGGGTCCGTTGGGCGTATACGCAGGATGAATAGCAGGCGCATACGCGGTCGGGAAGGGCCGTGAAGCCTCGCCCGCAGTGTAATCCGCCATGATAGGATCGATACGCGCCTTTACCCGGTCGGCGATGGACGGGTGTCCGGGACGGCCCCAGATCATGCGGTAGTAGTCAAAACGGCCGATAGGATCGTCAACCGGGAACGGAGGAGTGCGCAGCTTTAGCAGATTGGGATTCGCCAGAGCAAATGCGGTGTTCGCCTCGCCATTGAAAATCCTCATGGCGTGATACCCCATATCGGCGCCTTCGTTTCCGGTGTTCCCTCCGTGGGTTCCCCAGGTCATTTCAAAGGCGTTATTCCAGATGTATTTTTGTTCATCCCCTTCCCATTCGCCGTACATCTTGTAGGCTTCATCGGCTATGAGCCAATGGGCAAACTGGCTTTCGGGGTTATTCCGCGGGACGACAAAGCCGTCCTGGAAGATGAGCCCGCGCGGAGCAATCAAAGCGCCCAGATAATACTGGTCCATCGGAATGGTGCAAAGGATGCCGTACTTGCTGCGTCCTTCGTTACCGCGGACATGGTCGATATCCAGTCCATAGTGCAGGTCGGCAAACTCACGGAACCGTACGCTGAACCAGCCGGGGGTTTCATTACGGCCCTCCGAAAGGCTCTGAATACCCGACCACAGTTCAGCGGGACTCTGCCAGCCGATAAACGGGGTAGTTACCGCAGCGGAATAGTTGGTGGGGGTTGTCTCATAGGCTTCAAAATAAGGGGACCAGCCGCGCACAGCCCGGTATCTCCATGCATCGGCACTGCCGCCGGGGGTAGGAACATAAGCAACAGTTGTTCCGGTCATAAGGTCGCCGTCGTTGATTTTCTTCATATACCATGGCTTACCGACCAGACCGTCAAACTCCATAAGGCCGGGCTGTGCGCGGCTGGTCCCCTTATTTTGAAGCCTATGAGACAACCCCCACCAACTATTCCGCTGCGGTAACTACCCCGTTTATCGGCTGGCAGAGTCCCGCTGAACTGTGGTCGGGTATTCAGAGCCTTTCGGAGGGCCGTAATGAAACCCCCGGCTGGTTCAGCGTACGGTTCCGTGAGTTTGCCGACCTGCACTATGGACTGGATATCGACCATGTCCGCGGTAACGAAGGACGCAGCAAGTACGGCATCCTTTGCACCATTCCGATGGACCAGTATTATCTGGGCGCTTTGATTGCTCCGCGCGGGCTCATCTTCCAGGACGGCTTTGTCGTCCCGCGGAATAACCCCGAAAGCCAGTTTGCCCATTGGCTCATAGCCGATGAAGCCTACAAGATGTACGGCGAATGGGAAGGGGATGAACAAAAATACATCTGGAATAACGCCTTTGAAATGACCTGGGGAACCCACGGAGGGAACACCGGAAACGAAGGCGCCGATATGGGGTATCACGCCATGAGGATTTTCAATGGCGAGGCGAACACCGCATTTGCTCTGGCGAATCCCAATCTGCTAAAGCTGCGCACTCCTCCGTTCCCGGTTGACGATCCTATCGGCCGTTTTGACTACTACCGCATGATCTGGGGCCGTCCCGGACACCCGTCCATCGCCGACCGGGTAAAGGCGCGTATCGATCCTATCATGGCGGATTACACTGCGGGCGAGGCTTCACGGCCCTTCCCGACCGCGTATGCGCCTGCTATTCATCCTGCGTATACGCCCAACGGACCCAAGTTTAAGGCCATGGACTGGCGCGGACTGATTGATACGCCGGAGACGCTTTAACTAATAAAGGGAGGCAGTTTCAAAATTGCAATTTTGAAACTGCCTCAACTGACCTGAACAAATAATAAAGAGAGGCATGAATTGGTTTGTCGCAAACCACTGCCTCTCTTTATGCTAATTAAACCTGACTGGAGGAGTTGTCATGAAACAGGGAAAGGTTATTATCGCATTGTTGATTCTGTTTACAGTTGGCGTTAATGTACATGCACAAGTGACATTTGGCGCTTGGGGTAGAGCGGTAATAACACCCCTGGCTTTAATGGGTGACCATTCTGCCGTATCTGCCGCTACTTCTACCTGGGGGGATGTGCCCAATATAGGGTTTTCCGCCAACGGAACAGCCCCCAGCGGCAATATCGGTTTTAATATAGATTTTGATTTCGGCGTGAATATCGCCAACAATAATGCGCCGTCAATCATCGGCGACAATGCCAAGGCGTGGGTAAAACCCCTGGGCGGGGTACTGCCTGCGCAGTTCAATATGCTCAAGCTTACTGCGGGGTGGTTTAAGGAACAGGAACTCCGGGGCAGAATCGGTGCGTCAGAGTTCGCCTCTTGGCTGGTCCCTAACGGCAGCCCCAACGAAGACAACATCTTCCAGCGTTTTGACGCTACCGCCGGCGCTCATTTTAAGCTTGAACCCCTGCTGTGGCTGAAACCCGAACAGCCGGATGTAAAGGACTTTTCCGGTTTGAGTATCCAGGGCGCTTTTGGTTCCAGCAATCTGGGGGCTCCCGGCAATAACCTGCGGGCCATCCTGAACCTCCTCAATAATGAAGACAACGGCGTATTGGGTGAATATGATCCTGATAACCCTGATTCTCCCGGTGACCGGAAAGTAAGCGCCGCCGATGTGTACAAGGCAATGCAGATAGCAGTGGGGTACCGTATACCGGATGTCGGCCTGGTGCGGGCTCAGTTTATCGGTAATAACCGCAAGGTGTCCCGCTGGACGAACCAGAGCGGAAAGGGTGTGGATGCCGAAACCGATCTGGTAACCGGTATACGAAATACTGAATCGGATGTAATCGAATGGGCATTTCTCTTTGACGGGGTAGAAGGGCTTAAACTCGATCTGGGTATGAAAATTCCCCTGGAATATACCACCAGGAACGATATCCTGCTCTATGATCATATCGTAAAATCCGACGGAAGCGGCGTATATAATGTCGTACGTAACGATAATCACAAAGAGTATACCGTACAGGACCCGTATGTTGTCGCGTTGGGCGCTTCGTGGACCCCCCAGCTCCTGGATTCCCTGAATATTACCGCCCGTGTTGACGCGTCCTTTGGCGGCGCCAAGAACTCAGAAGACGACGGTAAAAAAATCACCGACGGTTTAAAACTGGACGTCTGGTTTATGCCGTCCTTCAGGATTATCCCCAATTTTACGGTGGGTGTGGATGTGGCGCTGGACATACATGACGTGAATAAACTGGAAATAACCGGTCAGACCGTTCCCAAAGAACAGATGGAACTCAGTGCATACACGGACTTTGGGGTAGGTCCCTGGATTGATCTGGGGGTAGGCGGAGGACATGCCAAGATTGGCGTGGTGGTAATGTTTCCCTCAAGCCCGAGGTATGCCTATGTTGCGTCATCGGATACCAATAAGTATCCCCCCAGATTTACCGGCGATCCGGTTATTTCTGTACCGATTTCCTTTACCTACAGCTTTTAAAGCGAGGGGACCATGATTAAGAAATTACCGTTGATTTTTGCGCTTGCGTTGGTTTTTTTCTGTACCGCCTGTCAGAATCCGGTTTTGTCGGGTTCTGACCGTAAGGTTCTGTATTCCGTCCGGGCATTTCCGGCGCCCGATCACGGATATTTGCGGTTTAGTGATAGCCAGGTATCAGGGGGAACCTATATAGCAATCTACGCTAACCCCGAACCCGGCTATGTGCTGAAAGAGATTAGTTTGCAGTCCGCAGGCGGAAATCCCAGTGTACCTTCCTGGACCCGTCCCAAATTTACCACACCAATTAACTCTAATACTGATGTTGGCGCAACCTTTGTGCCTAAAAATGCCGGCGAGTATACGGTTTCCGTTGATCCGGCCATCGAAAACGGGCTTGTGTATCCTGAAACCATGAGTTCAGGTGTTGGTACGGTAGTAAAAATAAATATTATCCCCGATGAAGGTTTTGATCTGGTAGACGGAAGCCTTACGGTAACGAAGATAAGCGGAGGAAATGTTCCGCTATTATCTGATGGTCTCGGTGGATTTATCTTTCCCTATTCCTTCGTTGTGCCGAATGAAGATGTGCGGATTGAAGCTCAATTTGAAAAACTGTCTCCGGATGCGCTTGGCGGCCGGGCGTGGAAATACCTTAGTGTGGGGCAGTACGATATTGCTTCTTCTCTGTATGAAACGGCATATCAGAACAATCCCAACGATGATGAATTGATACTGTACAGTACCCTTTTCAAGCTGGCCAATATTCTTATCGACCCGGATGTACGTTCCCTGTTGGGTTCCGGTTCCCTCTATATGAGTGTCGTTCCCAATAATCTTGACGATTGGGTTTGTGATGATGTGTACTGGACGGGTGAAGAATCGGGTAAATGGTACCAGGAATATGCGGCGACAACCCACACCCCGGATGACGCAACGCTGCCCAAGATATATTCCCGAATTTCCGGTTTTGTAACACCCTTCGGCGATTTTCCCTTTGCCCAACAATCCGGCAGGGATCACCTTGTTGCCGGGGATAACCGGCCAACCAGGGAAAAATTTATCAACCTGATATTTTGGGCTTTGATTAGTTCTTACCGTACCGGTTTTAACCCGTTTATAGATCGGGTACAACACGATGTATTTGGGAAAGAATTCGATGAAGCCATTGCCCGGGCCGAAACCCTGTCCGCAAATGCCCAGGTGCGTCTTAATCCGCGGCTTAAGGATCAGTTTGATCTGGAGGAATTGTATGGAAGCGGCGATACGGTTATCGGTAAACATGATCTGAATTATATTGTCGGCAATCTGCTGGCGGTACGGGGTATTTTTGAGTATCTTTCGGTCTACGACTGGACCATAGATCTGCGTCCCGCCCTGATGAGTACAATCACCTGGGATGACGGACTGGATTCCATACTTGATAACATGTTCAACCTTCAGGAGAATTTTGATGCCCATAAGAACCTGTGGCGCGACCTTTCAACCGTAGCAAGAATACTGCCCCTCAAGAATAATTTTCTTACCATACGCAATGCCCGCGCTATGGATAAGGCTAAAGCGGATATTTCCGGCGCGCTGGCCAGGACAAATGCCGCTATGGATTACTGGTACAGTTCTTCCGGCGGCGCCACCGCTCATTTTATCTCCACGGCACAGGATACCCGGCGATGGGCGAAGGAAGGGTTGGCGGCGGCACAGACTGCGGTATCAGGCGGGGGAACCTTCTATTTCCCCAAACGGCTGCCCAAATCAATAGCGGGCTCCGCATGGCCCACGGAGTCCACCGCCGATTATGGCGTCAATACGGTGAAATTCTTCACCCCCGGCGCCTTTACCTTGACCAACCTTGTTACTACCGAGGAGGGCGGCAGGGCGCCGTCGCTGTTCAAGGTTGAATGGTACGAAGACCGTGCGAATGAGTATGTTCCTGTTTTTACCGGGAAGTATTCCCCGGTAACAGGACCGCTTACCGACACTGGCCGGGAAAATAGCGTGGCGGGAACCAGCAACAACGCCCCCTATGGTGTGTACACTTTTGAGGTAAACACGCAAAACTTAAGGGAGATATTCCCCAAGGGCTTTGAAGAATCCGGGTTTTTTAATGACCCGGCAACGGGCGCGGATCCGAACAGGGCTTTGTTTTCCGATGTGTTCCCCTCGATCCCGCTTTGGCCCTGGGCGGCTACCTATTTTACCGGCAGCCGCCGTCCGGCAAAAAAGCTCTACGAATTTTACCATAAAACTTCGATAGATATAGTTACCAAATAGTAGCCTATCAATACCGGCGCCTGTTTAACAGGCGCTGTTGTTTTATGCCTGCCGTAAGGCTGGGACAGTCAAGAGAGGATCGCTGTATAATGCTGTTTAGTTCCATACCCTTCATTATTCTTTTTCTGCCGGTTACGCTGCTGCTCTATTATTGCTGCCCCACTTTCAGGGTAAAAAACATCATTTTACTTCTCGCCAGCCTGCTGTTTTATGCCTGGGGGGAGCCTAAGTTTGTGTTGATAATGCTCTTTTCTATCGTGGTAAATTACAGCGCCGGTTTATTGATAGCAAATATGCATCCTCAAGAAGTCTCGAAAAAGAAATTGCGGATTCCGGTTACCGGGAAAAAAACATATTTGGTTATCGGTATTGCCCTGAATTTACTGATACTCTTTTATTTTAAGTACCTTGGATTCAGCGGGCAGATACTGAACGGTCTTATTAAAACCTTTCATATATCAAAATTCCAATTCGGTGTTTTTAAGGTTGTGCTGCCGCTGGGGATTTCGTTTTATACCTTCCAGTCCCTTTCGTATCTTATCGATGTATACCGGAAGCCAAGTCTGGTGCAGAAAAACATCTTAAGTCTTGGTTTGTTTATCTCTTTTTTCCCCCAGTTAATTGCGGGTCCTATTGTCCGGTATCACGACATAAATGAGCAGATTAAGGAGCGCAAGCACAGTCTTGACCTGATTGGGCAGGGTATTGA
>BNVD01000057.1 GCA_025997835.1 Spirochaetia bacterium | reverse complement strand
AGGGAAGGTGAACTGGGACAGTACCGGGATAACAGCTTTGTAAAAACGGCGCTGTCATATTCATTTTAAGGAGAAGATATGAAAAGGGCAATTATTTTATGCACAGTATTACTGCTACAGACGGTTTTGTGTTTTGCCGCCGATCCGGTTGAAGGGTATTGGGTCAGTGTGGATGATAAAACAGGAAAAATAACCGCCGGATGGGAGATGTACGTCTCTGATGGTATACTATACGGAAAGATGCACTCAATGGCGGACGTTCCCCAGGACCTTGTAGCGGTAAAATGCCGGGAGTCTTACCGGGGTTTCCCGGTGCCCGGAAAGGTAAACCAGCTTCGCATCATCGGTATTCCCTGGATTTACGGCCTTACTTCCGAAAAGCCGGGGCAGTGGAGAGGCGGGTATATCATTGACGCGTCAACCGGAAGTATATATAACTGCAAAATTACCTACCGGGCTGCGGACGGGAAAAAATTCCCCGTCGATGTTCTGGAAATGCGCGGCGAAATCGGTTTGGGTATCGGCGGAAGCCAATACTGGCGAAAGAGTACGCTGGAGGAAGCGGCGGGGCTGAGGTAGTCCGCTAAAGCGGATCACTAAAAACTCATCCCCATCAAATACGCATCGTATTCGCTCTGGGCCGCTCTGGCGTTTTTATTGGCCGCTTCGATCTGTCCGTTCAGGGTGTCGATTTCGCCGTCCTGATCGGCCATGCGGCGGAGGTAGTCCTGGCCCTGGGGTGTTTTGTTTCCCGCCGCTTCCAGGTTCCGCCGGATTCTTTCCTGTTCGGCAATGAGCCGCTCGCGCTGGGCGTCAAGTTCCACGAGGGCAGTTTTGGCGGTTTCGGCTCTGCGTTTGAGATCCGCCGCTTTGGCCAGCGCCGTCTTTACGTTCGCCGGGAATTCTTCGTTGGAGGCGTACACTACCATGGACTCCAGAGGCAGCCGGGAAAGGATCACCTGTGATGAGCGGGGGCTTTCCTCCCGTACCGTAAAGCTGAACTCCTGTTTTGCGGGTAGTTCCCGGATAAAGCGGTAGAGGGCGCCGGTGCGTTCGCTCCATGCCGCCGGTTCCGCCAGGGTTGCCCCCGCGGTGATGGGGTGCTCCACCACCAGATGTTTGGCCTCCCCCGATGCATTCCGCAGGGTATACACCGAATCGAAACGCTGGTTACTGTTGACGGTCATGATTCCGCCTCGCACCGTTACGGCGCTGAAATTCATGCTTCCCGAAATTTGCCGGGTTCCTGACACGGAAAGATCATCCCCATAGGAAATGATCCGTTTTTCGTTTTCCGGGAAGAACTCGATAAGCGCGTCCCCGGAGTATGCGCCGCCGTCGTACACCGTGATGGGACCTGCGGGGAGCTTCATTCCGGTGGTATTCGTCAGTACCGCGCTGATTGCCGGGTGAATCGTCCTGCCTGCCGCCGCCTGTGCGCCTGAAAACACCAGGGTTTTTTCCGCAGTCACCGTGCCCTCAATCAGGGGTACCATGGCGCTTTGCCGCCGCTTGAGGGTCACCGGCTGTTTCAGGGTGAACTCGAACTGATCCCCCAATCCGGCGCCCTGCGCGGTTTCCATTGTACCCCCGGCAAGACTTGACCGGGGTGCGGGGGCCGGAGCGCGGGGTGCGTAAGCGATATCTGCGGATGCCATAGCGCTTTCCGCCTGCGTAAAGGCGGAATTCCGGTTATCGTATCGTTTCTGGGCGGGTTCCTCACGTTCGACAGAGGCATCTTCGGCATAGGCCATTTTGCCGTAACTCAGGGCGGAGTCGTAGGTGCGGGCTTCGGCGGCGCCGGCGATTGCCAGGGGCAGGGTGGGCCGGGAGACCCGGTAGGGGGAGTAGAGGTCCTGGATGAAGGATACGGGACGGCCTGTGACCAGGGAAAGTTCCACATTGTCCCAGTCGGTGTCGCCGTCGTTGTCCACAATGGCCCAGCCCTGCAGGAAGGGCTTGCCGCCTGACAGGTCGAGCCGGTAGGAAACCTTCCATACCGGTACGGGGATCACATAGCTTACGGTAACCGGACGCCTCGAGGCGCCGGGAATGTTCACCCGCAGTTCCCGTGTTTCCACGTCCCGGGCCGTCATGATCAGGTCAAGCGCCCGACCCAGGTCGGCGTTAATTTTCGCCTCGGTAAACGCGAAGGAGCCGATATCGTTCAGATTGATGACCCGGATGCCGTCTGTGGTATACAGGGACAGGAAGATTTCGTTTTGAGGGATGCTCCTGCCGTCGAACGGTCCTGTGCGGTGTTCCACCAAGCGGTGTTCCACCGCAAGAATCCGTCCCCGAATGGGATTGGGGGCGGTCACCTCAAGCTCCTCCCCCTTGAGGCCCTGCAAAATATCGGCGATGCCCGGCCCCCCGGAAAGGTCGATTTTGAGGCTCCGCAGGGTTCTGAACAGGGTCTCCTCCGAGGGATAGCTCACCGACACCGCAAGCGTCCCCGGTGACCCGCTTTCCGGCGCAACCGAGACCGCCAGCGATTTCAGGGCGTCATTTACGGCGCTGATGTGAAAGGGGAGGGCAATTGCGGGTCCATCGGGTCCGCCCGCCGCAGATGCCGGGAGCGTACCCCGGTGTTCAAAGTACCCAACCCCGGAGGAGTATAGCGCGAGCCGCCTGAGGGGGAGGGGAGCGGCGCTTTCCGCCGCTGCCATCAGACTGTCCACGGTCTGGGCGGAAAGGCCCATACCTGCGAAACCAATCACGATTAAAGAAAGAAGCGTCTTTTTCATCATCATTTATTGTAACCCTGTTATTAAAAGAATTTCGCGCATTATCGAAACACTGCCGCGTTACCGCTTCTTCTCCAGTACCAGGGTCCGGGTTGTCAAATCGCAGACCTCCGCCGGCCCGTAATACTGAATGGCACCCGGAAAGAGGAAACACGTTTCCACCGCCCAGGTGTCCCGGTTCTTCTCGAAAGCCTTGAAGGGGCCGCCGTCAAGTTCTACCAGGGCCTTGCGGATAACCGGCTTTTTACTGCCGTGGCGCTGTTCCATGTTCATCATCATGGTGAGGGGAACTCCCCCGGCTATCCAGTCGCTTGCCGGGGCGGTGAGGTTCCGCACACTGGAGAGGTAGCCCGTCAGTCCCGATGCGATTAGCACGAAGGCGCCGAAGCCCAGACTGTAGCAGTAATCGGCATCAAAGTTTGAGGGGAAGGCGCAGCGGCCTTCGTAGCCGAAGAAATGCCCAAGGCCGCTGAACTTGCCCTTATAGGTCCCCGCTTGTTTCAGTACCGCAAGCCGCTTTTCCACCATACCGATCAAGAGCTTTTCGGTCTCAATCCGGGAAACCTGCACATTGCCGTGGGGGTCCCGGTCCATGAGGAACTGCTCGGCAATTTCCGTGGGGAGGCTCTTTAACACCGCGGCGGATGCGGGGGAGAGCTTCTTGCCAAGCCACTCAATCTTGAGCAGGAAGCTGCCCGCCGCGGTAAACTCGCCGGCATCGCGGGCCATGATGTCATTAAGCTCGGCGATAAGGTTCCTCATCTCCGGGATGAATTCCACGAGCCCCTCGGGGATCAGCACCACCCCAAAGTTGTTCCCCTTGTCTGCCCGGCGGGAAACGGCGGTACAGATCTGGTCCACAATTTGCCCCAGTGAAAGGGCCTTGGCTTCCACCTCCTCCGAGATAAGGCAGATGTTGGGCTGGGTCTGGAGGGCACATTCCAGGGCGATGTGGCTGGCCGAGCGGCCCATGAGTTTGATAAAGTGCCAGTACTTCTTGGCGCTGTTGGCGTCCCGCCCGATGTTCCCGATAAGCTCACTGTAGGTTTTTACCGCCGTGTCAAACCCGAAGGAGGCTTCTATATATTCGTTTTTAAGATCCCCGTCGATAGTCTTGGGGCAACCGATCACCTGAATACCCGCCTTTTGGTCCTCAAAGTACTCCGCCAAAAGGGCCGCGTTGGTGTTGGAATCGTCCCCGCCTATGATTACCACCGCGTCCAGCTTGAGTTTCTTTGCCGTTTCCAGGGCCGAGGCGAACTGTTCCGGTGTTTCTATCTTGGTCCTCCCGGACCCGATAATATCAAAGCCCCCGGTATTCCGGTACGCATTGATAATGGTATCGGTGAAGGTGAGGGTCTTGTTATCCACGAGCCCGCTGGGGCCGCCGAGGAAGCCGTAGAGGGTCGATGCGGCATTACCTTTCTTGATGCCGTCGTAGAGCCCGGCGATCACGTTGTGGCCCCCCGGCGCCTGTCCCCCGGAAAGAATCACCCCCACCGAGAGGACCCGGCCGGTTTTATCGTTGGCCCCCTTGCCGAAGGTGGCGATGGGCTTGCCGTAGGTGTGTTTGAACAGCCCCCTTAGCTCTCCCTGATCCGCCACCGATTCGGTGGGCGCTCCCAATTGAAGGGCAATATCCCCCGGTTTTTGGGCCAAACTGGCGGGCAGCTTGGGCTGATACCCGTAGCGGGCCTTTTGTAACGCTGAAATATCCATCCGTAACTCCTTGCGTGTTTGTGTTATGAAAATCCGGTAAATCATACCCAAAACAAGGCCTTTGGACAAGGCGGTTATACTTTTGTAGTTTGTACTTAACATTCGCTTATAACTCTGCCTTATTGACGAATCCCATCCTCACATGCTATCTTCCCCGTAACGGCATGAAGCCCGGTGCGCCCTCCGGTGAACGGATGGCCTCTATGTAAAAAACACCTGCTCTTGATAATCTGCGACATACAATCCCATGAAGGGACCTTGGTGCTTCGCACCGGAGGAGTCTTATATGAACGATGAACCGGACGCGAAGTACCGGCGTCTCCTCAGTCTGCTCGCGGAACGGGGGAGTGCGGCGGTAGCCTTTTCAGGCGGGGTGGACAGCTCTTTCCTCTGCCATGCGGCGGCGGCGGCTTTGGGTGATAAGGCCATAGCCATCACCGTGGTGAGTCCCATGCTGCCCAAAAGCGAAATCGAATGCGCCCGTGAAGTGGCCCGGAAGGTCGGGATTGAGCATATCTTAATAGAAGAAAGTGAAATTGATGATGAGGTGGCGGCGAACCCCAAGGAACGGTGCTACTTCTGCAAGAAACTTGAGTTCGGCGCCATTCTGGAAGCGGCCAAAAAACGGGGGATCAACACGGTCCTCGACGGCTCCAACCTCGATGATCTTGGCGATTACCGCCCCGGTCTCAAGGCGCTTGCGGAGCTTCACGTGTTTAGCCCCCTGCGTGAAGCAGCCCTCACCAAGGCCGAAATTCGGGAGCTTTCCCGGCGTTACGGCCTCCCCACCTGGGATAAGCCCGCGTTTGCGTGTCTGGCCTCCCGGATTCCCTATGGGGAACGGATTGATACGGTCAAGCTGGCACGGGTGGAAAAGGCCGAGGATGCCCTGCGAGCCGCCGGGTTCCGCCAGTTCCGGGTACGGTCCCACGGGGACATCGCCCGGATAGAAGTCGCCCCCGATGAACGGCGGCGTTTCTTTGACGAATCAACGCTGGATGCCCTGTCCCAAACCCTCAAATCTTTCGGATTTCTGTATGTAGCCCTGGAGCTTGAGGGGTATGCGATGGGGAACATGAACCGGGCCTGGAAGTCCCAGAAAACTTCAGTTTCAGAACGGAGTGCGATCTAATGAAGGATCAAGAGAGCTTGCTCTCAGACTTCGCGGTAATCGACACCGGGCGGGCGGAACGCACCGGCTACCCGGAGGTGGTCTACTGCGCGGGGAAAACCACCGGTCAGGCGGAGGCCATCATCCTGAAGATGCGCGAGGCGGGGCTTCCGGTGCTGGGGACCAGAGCGGACGCGGCGCTGGCGGAACGGATTGTGAAGCGGGAGAAGGAAGCGGAGTACGATCCGATTTCCCGGCTCCTTACCGTAGGATGCCTGCGTACCGAAGGGCGAGGGCTCGTGGCGGTGGTTGCCGCCGGTACCTCGGACCTCCCGGTGGCGAAGGAGGCGGCGCTGTCCGCCGAATTCCTGGGGAGCAAGGTTGAGTTGATTACCGATGTGGGTGTGGCGGGGATTCACCGGCTGTTTAACCGACTCCCGGATATCCGCAAGGCCCGTGTGGTGATCGCGGTTGCGGGCATGGAAGGGGCATTGGCGGGTGTTATCGCCGGGCTTGTTTCCGTGCCGGTGATTGCGGTTCCCACCAGTGTGGGCTACGGGGCCGCCTTTGGGGGGCTTGCCGCGCTTCTGGGGATGCTCACGTCCTGTTCACCGGGGATTTCCGTGGTTAATATCGATAACGGTTTCGGCGCGGGGTATCAGGCTAATCTGATTAACCTATTAGGACTGGAAACCGGTAAACAGTAATACTGTGTGATACGGTTTATGTTATGATAGGCCATTACACATTGGGGAGCGGTTATATGGTAGAAGTGATAGAGGGCGGCGCGTATCTTTTTGATGGCCGGGAACTGGTGGCGGACAGGCCGGAAAACGCCGCCGTTTTGGCGAAACGGCTGGCCCCTAACCGGGAAGCGGCGCATAAACTGGCCCGGCAGGGCACCATCAGTTACGGAATACTCGCGGCCCATAATCAGGGGCCCGATGACGGTGCGCGCGGGAGCGCGCCCACGCTCAAGCTCAAATTCGACGCCCTGGCTTCCCATGACATCACCTTTGTGAACATCATCCAGACCGCCAAGGGATGCGGCCTTGAAAAGTTTCCCGTGCCCTACATCCTTACCAACTGCCACAACTCCCTCTGCGCGGTGGGGGGCACCATCAACGAGGACGACCACGTCTTCGGCCTTTCGGCGGCGGAAAAATACGGCGGTATCTATGTGCCGCCCCACCTGGCGGTGATTCATTCATACATCCGGGAAACTCAGGCGGGCTGTGGGAAGATGATTTTGGGGAGCGACAGCCATACCCGCTACGGCGCATTGGGAACCCTGGGTGTGGGAGAGGGGGGCGGCGAGTTGGTGAAACAGCTTTTAAGCCGTACCTACGATATTGCCTATCCAAAAGTGATAGGGGTCTGCCTTTCGGGAAAGGTGCGAAACGGTGTGGGGCCCCAGGATGTGGCCCTAGCGATTATCGGCGCGGTATTCAAAAGCGGCTTTGCCAAAAACGCGATACTGGAATTTGTGGGAGATGGTGTAGCAACACTGTCGGCGGATTTCCGCTGCGGTATCGACGTGATGACCACCGAAACCACCTGCTGGTCCTCCATCTGGGAAACCGATGACCGCATCAGGGATTTCCTCGCCTTGCACGGCAGAGCCGCCTGCTACAAACCCCTGCGCCCCGCCGCTATTGCGTATTACGATGGGATGATCCGAGTGGACCTTTCCACCGTAAAGCCCATGATCGCCCTGCCGTTCCACCCCAGTAACACCTTCGAGATCGATGCCCTGCTGGCAAACCCCGGCGACATTCTACGAAAAGTTGAACAGGACGCGGCGGCAATTATGGAAAACCCCAAAATCCGTTTTACTCTCACCGACAAAGTTGATGCACAGGGCCGTATCCGTATCGATCAGGGGATCATCGCCGGATGCGCCGGGGGCACCTACGAGAACATCATGGCCGCCGCTTCACTGCTGGAAGGTGGCGGCAGCAGTATTTCTGATGGTAGAAACACTGCCGGCAGTAACAGCGGACCTTCGGTGCAAGCGTCACCATTTTCCCTGTCGGTATACCCCGGCAGCCAGAGCGTGATGCTGGAACTTGCCAAAAACGGCTGTATGGGACGGCTTATCGCGGCGGGGGCAATCGTCCGCACCGCTTTCTGCGGCCCCTGTTTCGGTGCGGGGGATGTGCCCGCCAATAACGGCCTTTCGATCCGGCACACCACCCGGAACTTTCCCAACCGGGAAGGTTCCCGGCCCGCAGACGGGCAAATCGCATCGGTGGCCCTGATGGACGCCCGGAGTATCGCCGCCACTGCCGCCAACGGGGGCTATCTCGCTTCCGCCGAATACCTTGAAGGCGCCGCGCCGCCTCCGGCCTATCATTACGACGAAAGCCCCTACCGGAACCGGGTCTATACCGGCACCGGGTTTCCAAAACCGACAGTATCCCTGCGCTATGGGCCGAACATCACCGACTGGCCTGATATGGCCGACCTTGGGGAACACCTTTTGGTACAGATTGTGTCGTTCATCACCGACCCGGTAACCACCACCGATGAAATTATCCCTTCCGGGGAAACCTCCTCCTATCGATCCAACCCCATCGGCCTCGCCGAGTTTACCCTGTCCCGGAAGGACCCCGCCTATGTGGGCCGGGCAAAACTGGTGCGGCAGGCCGAACTCGCCCGGCAGGAACTGGTGCGGAACGGCGGCGCACAAAGTGCCTCAACAGGAACACTGTCGGACTTCCCCGAATTCCCATCCTTGCCGGAAATCCGCGAAGTTATCTCCCATATCCGTACCATCAAAGGGATGGAGCGTTTTGATCTGCGGGATACCCGTATCGGCTCGGCGATTTACGCCGTCAAACCCGGCGACGGCAGCGCGCGGGAACAGGCGGCAAGCTGCCAGCGCATCCTCGGCGGAGCGGCAAACTTTGCACGGGAGTACGCCACCAAGCGGTACCGCAGTAATCTTGTCAACTGGGGGATACTTCCCTTCATCCTTGACGGGGAGCCTGTTTTCAAAAACGGGGACTACATTTTTATTCCGCAAATCGCCTCAGCGTTAAAAGAGGGAAGGGCGGCAGTACAGGCGTATCTGGTATCGCCAAACACCAATCAAGCGGCGGTTTCAGACTTTACCCTTAGGGTTCCCGAACTTACTGCGGAGGAAAAGGAAATAGTTCTCGCGGGGAGCCTCATTAACTATAACCGCCGTACCGGGTAATGCGGTATGCCCGGCACTATTTTCAATTTATACAGAAACACTGTCGCTTTCCGCTCCCACAAGGGTCAGCATCTTTCTGAATGCGGAATCGGGATTTTTCAATTCACGGGAACCTCTGGTTATTTTACAGAGCGAAAGCCCAAGGGTTTTGGCAATTTCCCGTTGAGGTGTCTTGTTATTCAGAGCTTTAACCAGCGCCCAGCGGGAGGCGATATCCGCCGTTTCTGCGGGAGTCAGGATACTTCTAAAAAAGGTTTCAATCAGGCTGCTATCCCCAGTCTGAGCGAAAGCCCGGGCCAGTTCCGAGATATTCTGCGCTACTCTGGGATCATCAATGTTCATACTATGATCATACTACATTGGTAAAAAAGTGACCAGAAGAATAATCAGAAATACGGTACTATTATATGATTAGTATGCCCCAGCGCCTATTGCCGTACGTATCCATTATTGATAGTATAGAGCGCAGCATTGAAAAGAGAAAGATGATACCAAACCAATGACGAAAAACCTTACCGTGGGGAACCCCGCGCTCCTTATTGTTTCTTTTGCCCTTCCCCTGTTTATCGGGAATGTGTTCCAGCAGTTCTACAGTATGGCGGACGCCTTTATCGTGGGCCGTACCATAGGGGTAAACGCGCTGGCCGCCGTGGGCTGTACCGGCAGCCTCAGTTTTTTTGTCCTCGGTTTTGTGATGGGCTTTACCCAGGGGGCGGCGATTGTTACTTCCCAGCGTTTCGGCGCGGGGGACGAGGCGGGGGTGCGCCGGAGCTTTGCCGCCAGTATCATCCTTTGTACCGGTATGACGGTGATATTGACCGCCGCGAGTGTTGCCTCCGTTCGGAGTCTTCTGGTACTGATGCGTACCCCCCCGGAAATTCTGGACGCCGCCTGTGCTTACATCACCATCATTTTCTGGGGGATTGCCGCCTCGGTAATGTTTAACCTCCTTTCCAATATGATGCGGGCGGTGGGAGACAGCCGTACACCCCTGTTCATTCTGGTTATCGTCTGCATCATCAATATTATTCTGGACTACGTGTTCATTCTGATTTTTCATACCGGCGTGGAGGGGGCGGCCTACGCCACCATCATCGCGCAGGTAATCGCGTGCCTCCTCTGTCTCCCGGTGATCAAGCGTAAATTGAAAGTACTCGTTCCCGCCAAAACGGATTGGAGTGTTTCTCGCAGCGAGCTTACGGAACACCTCAAAATGGCCTTTCCCATGGGCTTTCAACTGAGCATCATCGCCATTGGGACTATCGGGGTCCAGTTTGCCCTGAACGGCCTTGGGACCCCCGCCGTGGCGGCTTTTACCGCCGCCGGAAAAATCGATCAGGTTGCCGTCATGCCCATGGCCGCCTTCGGCGCGGCAATGACCACCTTTGTAGCCCAGAATTACGGCGCCCGCAAGTTTGACCGTATCCGCACGGGGATTTTCCAGAGCCTTACCATATCAGGCGTCATAAGTCTGCTTATCGGGATTGCGGTGTTTTTTGCGGGCCATCACCTGGCGGCCCTGTTTATCGGCAACGAGCCCCGCGTAATTGCCCTGGCCCATACCTATTTGCAGATAAACGGCGCCTGTTATCTCGTGTTGTCCACCCTGTTTGTGTGCCGCCAAAGCCTTCAGGGGCTGGGGGACAGCGTAACCCCCACGGTGGCCGGTATTATGGAACTGGTGATGCGTCTCTTTGGGGCGATCCTGCTGGCAAAGTACTTTGGCTATGTAGGGGTGTGCTGGGCGGGGCCTCTGGCATGGCTTGGAGCCGCGGTTCCGCTCTTTATCTCGGTGTTGATGTCCATGAAGCGGCTTAACCGGCAGGGGATTGCGAGCAAGCGGACGTATGCTTGAATATGGAACGTTGAGACCCGGTTAGTTGTCAGAGATTTCCTGTCATCCCGGAAATACTATAGGTTTTTCATGAGTATACCCCCTACTGTTGCCATTCTTCCCCGGAAAAGTTCCCGTGTTCGGTAGTTAAGGATTGAGGGTTTACCGTAAGCCTCGGAAAACCAAGCGCGGAGCAGGGGGTGGAACAACGGGAGCAGTATGGGCTTAGGCTATCATGATTTGCCGTATCATAACCAGCGGTCTTTGGAGGCGAATTTTTACTTGTTGATTATTTCAAAGTTCGATATTTCTGTTACGGCGATACTTGCGGCATCCGCTACATTTTCAGGAACATAGTATCTCCTGGTAATTTTTAGCGGAATGTGATACACTTCATCATATTCTATTTCAATTCCGGTTAAATCAAAATGAAGGTCATCTTTTTTATACTCCTGCTCAATACTGCTGTAAATTGCACTTATGGTACAAAAAGTAGGGGTGCCAAATTGCTCAAGCTCAAAAGGGCCCAGATAATCAGGATCAATTATCTGTTCCTTAAATTGACCATTTTCTACCTTTATTAACGTTTTAATAGGCCAGGAAAATCCATTATTCCAGGAATAAAGAATATATTGATAGTCC
>BNVD01000056.1 GCA_025997835.1 Spirochaetia bacterium | reverse complement strand
CTTTAGGGGAACTCATCGAAACGCTTATCGCCGCCAGATTGTGGGAAAAATTCGATGCGTATCCCTATAACTTCAGGCGCGCATACCAGCGTGTACCGTTGTTTGATGAAACTGACCGTATGCTTACCGATATAGATATACTTTTGTCGAACGGTGAATTCGTTATGCCGGTTGAAGTAAAGCGAGAATTGAACGACAAAGATGATGTTAATCATCACTTGAAACGGATGGATCTGGTAGTGAAGTATCCGCCCGCCGAGTGTAAAGGTAAAAAACTGCTTGGAGCAATGGCCGGCGGCGCCGTTGATCCTGATGTACAGGCATATGCGCACAGTGTTGGTTTTTTTGTATTGGAATTAACGGGTGAATCTGTTCATCTTGTAAAGCCGCCTGCGGGATTTATTCCCCGCCAGTGGTGAACCCGTCAACCATCCGTGTTTGGCAGCTACCCGTCTGAATTATGAATCTATAACTTTTGGGAGAAAATATATGAAACGTTTGTTAATCTCAGTTTTGTTTTTTCTTATAGGAGAATACATATGGAAAAGAATATATCGCCTGATCCTAATGTAATATTTCCGGTGCCGGATATAAAAACGGTTACGTATATAAAACCAACAGTTAAGAATAAAAATATAATTGTTGGGGATTTTACTTATTTTAGCGATACGGATTTTGAAAGTCATGTAACTCATCATTATGACTTTAATAATGACAAATTAATTATAGGAAAATTTTGTCAGATAGCATCTGGTGTTGAATTTATAATGAACGGTGCAAATCATCAAATGAATTGTGTTTCAACATTTCCGTTTTATATTTTTGAAAAATGGAATGAAACTGTTCCTTCGCTGGATAAAATGCCGTTGAAAGGTGATACTATTATTGGAAATGATGTATGGATAGGACAAAATGCCACAATATTACCCGGTGTAAAAATTGGTGATGGTGTAATAATTGGAACAAAAAGTATTGTAGGAAGTAATGTAGAACCATATTCAATAATAGCGGGAAATCCGGCAAAGGTTATTCGGAAAAGATTTGACGATGAATTAATAGAAATAATGTTAAAATTAAAATGGTGGGATTTACCCGTAGAAGAGATAAATACATTAATCCCAACATTGCATAATAATAATTTGGAATATGTAAAAGAAGAATTAAGGAATATTGTTAAATAACTTGTAAAGGTATTCCAAGCTTCGCATGACATACGGTTTACGCGCAGACCGTTCAGTTGTTCAGCGTTCACGTTAAGTTTGTACTAGACACTACCGCCCCTTCCCCGTTATAGTGGCGGTATGGAACACATCATCAATTTTCTTACCGCAGCTCCCCCCCTGGAGCTGGCGCTTATCTTTGTTGCCAAGGTTGTGGAGGTTTCCATAGCCACACTGCGGCAGATACTTATTAACAAAGGCTACCGCCGGGAGGGGACCATCCTCTCGTTCTTTGAGATACTTTTGTGGACCTTTATCGCCTCACGGGTAATCACCGGGATTGCCGCAGCGCCGGTTAAGGGCATCATGTACAGCATCGGCTTTTCTCTGGGGGTGTACATCGGTTCCCGGATAGAGAACTTTATCGCGCTGGGGAAGGTGATGATTCAGACCATCGTATCACGGGAAAGCAGCGGTACGGTGGCGGGCCTCTTGCGGGACAAAGGCTACGCCGTTACCACCATGGATGCCCACGGCCGGGACTCGGACAGAACGGTGCTGATGATCTTTGCCAACCGCAAAGGCAAGGAGGAGATTATCCGGGAGATACACCGCATCGACGGCGCCGCCATGATCATCACCAACGATGTTTCGGCCCTTCACGGCGGGACCATCGCCGTTACCCGCGGGCTTATCAAGTAGCGATTCTCAATTTACATTTACTGGCATATACGGGTGGCGGGCGGGCAGCCCCTACCCGAGCCAGATGAACAACAACTTGAACGGAACTAGGAGCCTGTTGCACTTGTAGGTTTTTTGCGCTTGAGGCCGCAAAAAACCTGCTATTAATGGGCTCCTTACGGAGTTTGCAGGGTAAAAATCGGCTTGAAAGCCGATTTTTACTATTGAAATGCACGAAGTGCAACAAACTCCTAGGCGCGTTTTCTGGCTGAGGGATTGGGTTTACTGGCTAAGACGCTTAAGTTTTTTGTAGGTTGTCAGCAGACCAGTAGGTCTGATGTCTCTGGCAGGGGCTACCCGCCCCGCCCGCCTGGTAAAGGCACGCGGGAGCGTGTTGTTTGATAAGACAGCACGGCGTAGGCCCAACAATGGCCGCTGTATGCGAATAAGGCATCAGGCCGCCCCACCGTTGTCGGGTATATGAATTGCTTGCTTTGTGGTGGGGAAGATACGGGTGGGGCATTTCCGGCGGTTAAGATGAGAATTGCTACTTTTTAAGTAATGCCGCTTGACACCATCCCCCGTTCATGGTATAACTACATCAGAGTGTTTCTATAAACAGAAACATTACTATGATAACAAGAGAGGAACGTATGACCAGTCAGTTGGTTCCCGATTGTGTACGGGCCCTTGCGGCGGATTACCGGCGGATTCCGGTCGCGAAAACCATACCCGCCCAGACGCGGACGCCGGTGGAGGTGTTCAGAGCGCTTAAAGGCCGGAGCCGTCAGTGTTTTATTTTGGAAAGTCTTGAGGATTCGGGGCTGTGGGGCCGGTATACCTTTTTGGGCTATGACCCCACGCTGGAAATTACTTGTACCGGCGGCGATTTGCGCATAAAAAGCGAAACCGAAACCCGGCTTACCACGGGTGAGCCCGGCGTGTACATCAAACAGATAATCGACGAAAATCGCGGCCCCCAATTGCCGGACCTGCCTCCCTTTACCGGCGGCCTCGTGGGGTATTTCGCGTACGACTACATCAAGTACAGTGAACCCTCCCTGAACCTGGACGCGGAGGATCAGGAAATTTTTAAGGATGTTGATTTGATGCTCTTTGACAAGCTGATTGTCTGGGACCGGCTGGAGAACACCATCATCCTCATCATCAACATTAAAAGTGATGCGTTGGAGGAAAACTACCGCGAGGCACAGGAAGAACTTGACCGCATGACAACTCTGGTAGAACACGCGGCGGAGGCGCGTACCGAAATAACGCCCCTCAAACTGCTGTACCCATTCCGCGCCCTGTTCAGTAAACAGCAATACTGTGCAATGGTAGAAAAGGCGAAACACTACATCCGGGAAGGTGATATTTTCCAGGTTGTGTTGTCCAACCGGCTTGAGGCGGAGGTTGAGGGCAGCCTCTTTGATACCTACCGGCTCCTGCGGACCATCAACCCGTCGCCCTATATGTTTTACTTTTCCAGCGGCGATATTGAGATTGCCGGCGCCTCCCCTGAAACATTGGTGAAGCTCCAGGACGGGACCCTCTATACGTTTCCCCTGGCGGGCACCCGCCGGCGGGGGAAAACCGCCGAGGAGGATGCCGCCCTTGAACGGGAACTGCTTGCGGACCCCAAGGAACTGGCGGAACACAACATGCTGGTGGACCTTGGCCGCAACGACATGGGGAAGGTCTGCGAGTTCAACAGTGTTGCTGTTGAAAAGTATTTATCAATAGAACGGTTCTCTCACGTGATGCACATCGGTTCTACGGTGAAAGGCAAAATCCGGCAGGGCAAGACCGCGCTGGACGCCATCGATGCCATACTCCCCGCAGGAACCCTGTCGGGCGCGCCGAAAATCCGGGCCTGTGAAATCATCAATGAACTGGAAAACAACAAGCGGGGCCTCTACGGCGGCGCGGTGGGGTACATCAGTTTTTCCGGGAACATGGACACCTGTATCGCCATCCGGCTTGCCTTTAAGAAAAACGGCAAGGTCTTTGTCCGTTCCGGCGCGGGCATCGTCGCCGACAGTATCCCGGAAAACGAATACCAGGAATGTGATAACAAGATGCGGGCGGTAGTAAACGCGCTGCACCAGACCGGGGGAGGGATCAAAGAATGATACTGCTCATCGACAACTACGACAGTTTTTCGTACAATCTCTACCAGCTTATCGGTTCCATCAATCCCGATATACGGGTGATCCGTAACGACGAATACGGTGTGCATGAGATTGAAGCTCTTGCCCCCAGCCATATCGTCATCTCCCCCGGCCCGGGGCGGCCCTCCGATGCCGGTGTCTGCGAGGACGCAATCCGCTATTTTGCCGGGAAGCTCCCCATCTTGGGGGTGTGTCTTGGGCATCAGGCTATCTGCGAAGTTTTCGGCGCACAGATAAGCTACGCCAAAACCCTGATGCACGGCAAGTCATCCCCCATCACGGTAAAGACTGACACGCCGCTATTCGCGGGGCTTCCCCCGGTTATCCAGGGCGCCCGGTACCACTCATTGGCGGCGGCGGCCAACACCATCCCTGCGGTTCTCACGGTTACTGCCGTAACCGACGATGACGAGGTTATGGCGGTGCAGCACCGGGACTGCGCGGTGTACGGCGTCCAGTTTCACCCCGAATCAATATTGACCCCCGAAGGGAAGGTGATTGTGGCAAACTTTTTAGGGATACAGCAATGAAACACAGGGCGTGACTTCCACCGCCCCGAATGTTTTGGGCAATTCCGCCTTGGATAGCGCCGGGTGCGCTCCCGTTTAACGCGATATATCCCCAAGGCAGGAAATATCTCCTTCGAGAATAGTAACGCTATTTGTGCTTGTCAAAGTGCCGGAAAAATTGGCGTTTTCCGCGCCGGTGACGCGCACGGAAATTATCCCGCCCACATCATCCTCTTTAACTGTGTAATACCCCAAGTCGGAACCGATGGGCTTGCCATCCTTTAGCCACTGATAGTCTACCGGGTAGACACTGCCGCTGAATTTCACATGAAGTTTATTGCCGGCAAAGGCACTTTCTATAGGATCAAAATTTGTGTCCCCATCGTTATAAATCCAGATGGTTCCTTCAATGGGCGTCATGGCGCAGCCCGCGATAAATAATACCCCTGCCAGGATGAGCGCGGCGGAAAAAACGGCCGGTATCAGTTTTGCGAATTTCTCCATATTTGCTCCTTGTATGAGTTATACAGCATTTACGCTTCTTTGTCAAATGGGAACATCTAAAAACTTCAGTTTTTAGATGTTTACCTTTTAAAAAGGCATTTGCGCAGTCTTTAGACGAGCAAATGCAGGGGCACCGTAAAAACTAACCGAGTTTTTAGAGGTGCCCAAATTTTAGGTGCAACAAATCCGGGGCCCGGCTCAGCATCATAAACTTAGCAACATGAAGATGAAGAAATTGAACCGCGAAGTCAAATCGAACCAAAGGTTCGAAGTCGAAAAAGGGAAGGGAAAACGAGGTTAAAAAGGCCAAAAACTTCTTCGCCTGCGAACCGAAGGTTCGATTCGACTTTGCGGTTAAAGACTCTTATGTTTATGATGTTGGGCCCGGCTACCCGTTGCCGCACACTTCATTGGATTCTTTTGAAGCTGGCAGGTTTCATTCTTTTCCAAATTCTGCTATACTGAAGGCAGGAATAACACGATGGCCCCTATTTGTTTGTTTAACGGAACCGTAATGACCAGTTTTGCCGCCATGGAAAAGTGCGCGGTGCTGATTGAAGACGGCCTTATTACGGATGTTTTTTCCCAAAAGCGGTTTGAAAAGAAGCACTTTACCCCGGATACCCGGATTATCGACGTGAATGGGGCCTATATCGCCCCCGGCTTTATCGATACCCACATCCACGGCTTTGGCGGCTATGGGACCGATGATGCATCCTCCGCACATGGCAGTGATGTTATACTGGAGATGTCCCGGCTCCTCACCCGGTACGGGGTGACGGCTTTCAATCCCACCCTCTACCCGTCGGACCCGGAGGATATGCTTCAGGCGGTACGCAATGTGGCCGCCGCTATGGGCCGGGAGACGGGGGCGCGGATCATGGGGCTCCATCTGGAGGGGCCCTTCCTGTCCCCGGCGCGGCTGGGGGTACAGCGGCCGGAAACGGTGCGGCCCGTGGATATTGCCTTTATGGAACGGCTCTGGGAGGCTTCCTGCGGAAGCGGGGCCGGGGGGCATATCATCAACATGACCGTAGCCCCGGAACTCAAGGGTATGCGGGAACTGGCCCTGTACTGTATCAAGAAGGGGATAGTCCTTCAGGCGGGGCACACCGACGCGAACTACGAAAACATGGCCGAGGGTATGCAGGCGGGCATACTCCATTCGACCCATCTGTTTAACGCCATGAGCCGGATGGACCACCGTAACCCCAACGCCGTAGGCGCCGTCCTGATCCACCCGGAAATGTCCTGCGAAATCATTGCCGACGGCTTCCACGTCCACCCGGACCTGTTCAAGCTGCTCCTGCGGGACAAGCCCATCGACAAGATAGTTCTGGTCACCGACGGCCTCAAGCCCACGGAACAGACGGCGGGTCCCTTCTTTGCCAACGGCGAGGAGGTGGTCTTCCACGACGGCGCTTTCCACCGTAAGATAGATGATGTTATCGCCGGATCGGGGCTTACCATGATCCGGGGCGTTAAGAATCTGGTGGCCTTCGGGTTCAGTCTGGAGGACGCGGTTAAAGCCGCCTCGTTCAACCCCGCCCAGGTGATGCGCTACCGCGGCAAAGGAACCATCATTCCCGGCAGTGACGCGGATTTGGTGGTATTTGACAAGGAATTCACGGTCCTGGCGGTTACCGTCGGGGGCGAACTTAAAGAGTGCCTGATATAAGGAAGGAGTGTATATGCGTTTGATAATTCACGAAAACTACGAGTCGGCCTGCGATTGGGCGGCTCACTATATCGCCGGGCGGATTAACGCCTTTGCGCCCAAGCCGGGGCATCCCTTTGTTATCGGGCTGCCCACCGGTTCAAGCCCGCTGGGAATCTACCGGTGGCTGGTTCAGCTTAACCGCGATAAACTGGTTTCGTTTGATCACGTGGCGAGCTTCAACATGGATGAATATGTGGGCTTAAGCGCAGATCATCCCCAAAGCTACCACCGGTTTATGTGGGACAATTTCTTCTCCAAGATTGATATCAGGAAGGAGAACGTTCATATCCTTAACGGCATGGCCGCCGATTTGGAAAAGGAATGTGAGGATTACGAAAATACTATCCGGTCTCAGGGCGGCATCGAACTGTTTTTGGGCGGCATGGGTGCGGACGGGCATATCGCCTTTAACGAACCCGGCTCCTCCCTTCATTCCCGGACCAGGGTAAAGACCCTCACCATGGATACGAAGATCGCCAACGCCCGTTTTTTTGACGGTGATATAAACCGGGTGCCCTCCACCGCCTTAACCGTAGGGGTGGGTACCGTAATGGACGCACGGGAGGTACTTATTCTGGTGAGCGGCCACAACAAGGCCCGTGCGCTGCAGGCGGCGGTTGAGGGAGGCGTCAATCACATGTGGACCCTCTCGTGTCTCCAAATGCACCCCAGGGCCATTATCGTCTGTGATGAGGCCGCCACCGACGAACTCAAAGTGGGGACGGTGCGGTACTTTAAGGACATCGAAGGGGTATAGCGCCTCCCGGAAGCACCCCATGAAAACCCCTGGCAAGATAGCGCTGCTGATCTTTCTTCTATTCCTGACGGCCCTGCCCGCCGGGGCGGTGGAGGACGAACAGTCCGAGGAGGACCGGATCGCGGCTTTTTCCGACCCCACCAGAATTTGGGGGCCGGGGGTTGAATCGGTGATCGAGGTAGCCTACCGGCAGAGCTTTAAGACCTATATCATCGGCGGCAAGGTGATGAACCTCAGGATGCCCTTTGCGGAAAACAACGAGCGGGCGGAACTGGCGGATCAGGGCTGGGAGTTTCTCGGCGGCGGCAAGGCGAACCCGGCTTTTCTCTGGGAGGCCATCGCCGAAATCCTCAAATCCGACGATTTTATCAAGTACACCGAAACCCTGGCGGACGGCCGGGAGAAGGTCATCATCTTTGACATTCCCACCCACACCTGGACGGTGACCCTGGACCTGTTCGACATTGCCCGGATGAAAGCCGGCGCCTACCGGGGCCTCCCCCACCGGCCTTATGTACTGGTTTCCGGCCGCGGCATCGAAGAAACCGATGTCTACAATTACCTGTACTGCGTAGGCTGGGCCGGGATGGACTGTTCCGGCTTTGTGTGGTACGTCCTGTCCCACATTGCCCAAACCGTTGGCACCGATTTGGGCCAAACCCTGCGCCGGACCCTGGGGGTCCCCCGGAATCACGACCCTTCCTGGTATGTGGGCACCAAATTTTTCGGTTCCAACAGCCGGGAAATTATCACTATTAAGGATGAGATTCGCAGCCTCAAGCCCGCAGACATTCTGCTTTTCCGGGGCGCGGACGGCTCCATGGTTCATTCGGCAATCATCCAGTCGGTAAACTTTTCCACCGGCCTAATCCGCTACCTCCAAAGCACCGACGAAGCGCCGTTAATCGAACGGGGCGTCCACGAATCATACATCCACTTTGACCCCGCCGCCCCCGGAGTCTCCCTAAGCGACCCCGCCATTACCTGGTCTCAGAGCCGCTACCCCCCCTTCCCCGGCGAACGAGCCTCCCCCTTTTCCAACGACGGCGACCGCTACCGGGCCTTTGCCGACTCTGGCGGCGGCAAGGTGGTGCGGCTCCGGCTTATGGCGGGGATTATTGGCAGGCTGAACCGGTGATAGCGTGAAGACAGGCCTTGGACATTGGCAAAAACCTCTTTTGGGGCTATATTTAAGGGCACCTCTAAAAACTCGGTTAGTTTTTACGGTGCCCCTGCATTTGCTCGTCTAAAGACTGCGCAAATGCCTTTTTAAGAGGTAAACATCTAAAAACTGAAGTTTTTAGATGTTCCCTTAAGTTGTTGGAGCGGTTTATGACCATAGAGCAGACTGTAGAAATACCCGAGAACCACCGTATACAGGTGTTTTTTGATATTCCATATAATGTCCCTGCAGGGCGCCAGGTAAAAGTCGCCCTGGATCTTTCACAGGAAGAAAAGGCGGAGCAAGCATCGTCGAAGCAAGCATCGTCGAAGCAAGCATCGTCGAAGCAAGCATCGTCGAAGCAAGCTTCGTTCAAAAAAGGTGACTGGCGCAGGCTTTGCGGTATCAGCGCGGGGTCTGCCGGGACCGACCGTATACTTCGGGATAGGGCGCGGGAAGCCTTGATTGATGAAGCTCAGTTTGCCGAAAAACACGGCACGGAAATAGCGCCGACAGCGGTCGAGCGGGCCGCAAAGTGGGGCATTACCGTTGAAACCTTAAAAGCAAAGGGCGAACTTTGAGCGAAATCTACGCCTTGGATGCCTGTGCCCTGAGCACCTTTTTTGATCGGGACCCTGGTTTTGAGAAGGTGGGTGCGTTGCTTGAATGTGCCGATGCCGGAGAAGTAATCATATATATGAGCGCGGTTAATCTTACCGAGGTAATATATGATCAAATGGACAAAAGAGATGAATCTGGCATGAATCAACTCTGGGATGATATTCATGATTTGCCCATTACCCTTATTCATGACATAAGCGATTCCATCGTTAAAGAAGCTGCCCGTCTTAAGGCAACATACCACATTGCTCTTGGAGACGTATTCGGCCTTGCCGTCGCGCGCTCTTTGGGCGCAAGATTTGTAACCAGCGACCATAGCGAAATGGAACCAATCGAAGAACACGAACCCATATCTTTTCTCTGGCTCCCGGCCAAACCCAGAAAATAATTCTAAAACATGGAGGATTATTGGCAGGCTGAACCGGTGATAGCGCCGCAGCCCCTCACGGCAGCTCCTCCGGCTTGCCATCCTGCGCCGGTAACTCCGGTTTTTCGTTTTCATGAGACTTTTTTTGCAGTTTCAAGAGCTGGTCGATAAAATGTAAGACAAATTCCTTAAAGTTGGGGTTCAATTCCCGGAAGGTGATGATCATCTTTTCCAGCTTCTCATCGGGCTTTTGGTCAAACATCTCCCCCTCGCCGGTCTCCAGCCATTGCCGGCTTACCCCGTACTTGGTGGAGATAAGCTCAATAATGCGGTTGTTGGCCCGGCAATTTTCAAGTTCGATCTCCGCATAATAGCCATGACTCAGGTAAATACCACGAGAAAAGCTGATTTGGGATAAACTAAGCTCTTTACGGACTTGTTTTATCCGTGCATTAACCGACATAAAGCATACTTCCCAACATTACCTCCAAATTATCATATAAATACCCTAAAAACAAGTTTGTAATGCTCGATAAAGAGGGATTGACATTCTCGTAACAAGAGAATAATATTGGTTTGTTAAAGAGAATTGTACTATATTAAGGGTGAACCATGAATGAAGCAGAACCCAAGGTGGAGCTGAGGAATCTTGCGCGCTTATGTGATGCTTTTTCCGGCTTATCCGAGGAAAACAAAAAATTTACCCTTGATGTTTCACAGGCACTTCTTACGCTTCAGGAGCCCAGAGTCTTGCCGTTTCCCCGGCAGGGGTTAAACCCGCAGACCGGGGGACCGGCTGCAAAGTTTAGATAATGATTTAAGGAGACGTATTATGCGTAGAAAAGGATTTTCTTTCGGGTCCGCGGCCATCTTCATGGCGGCGGTTTTATTGCTTGCCGGATGTGATCAGTCAACGAGCCCCGAAGGTGACAGCACGACCTCCATCGTAACATTCGATAAAAATGGCGGGGGCCTGGAAGCGGACCCGCAAACCAAAACGGTAACCGGTCAGGCGGCCGCCGTTGGCGTCCTCCCGAGTCCGCCTACCAGGACAGGGTACACCTTTAATGGGTGGAATACGGCAAGGGACGGCTCCGGGATCGCCTTTACCTCGTCTACGCCGGTAACGGGGGACATTACCGTCTATGCCCAGTGGCAGGCGAATAACCCTGCCGCAGAACTACCGGTTTTTACTGCCGATAATCTGGGCCAGATGAAATCACGTATCGCGGCTGCGGCTGGGGCAGGCGGCGGAACGAGTCCTGATGATCCCATCGTTGCCACGGTAACAATCTCCGACGCAAGCCTGCTTTCGGGAAGCAATAGCGGCGGCACCGATTCCCTGTACACGCTTTTTGACGCAATTCCCAACGGGAAATATGTCAGCTACGATTTGAGCGGTTGCACCTTCCCCAGTATTGGAGATATATCATATGTGATTGCAAGGGCCAGAACGAATAATGCTTATCTTGTTTCCATTATCTTGCCCCAAACATTGACCGCTATTGGCGCCTCTGCGTTCTCTGGCTGTAGCGGCCTGACCTCAGTTACCATCCCCAACGGTGTTACCTCCATCGGCGGCAATGCGTTTCAGGGAATCGGTGCCGCCGCTATTGCT
>BNVD01000055.1 GCA_025997835.1 Spirochaetia bacterium | reverse complement strand
CCGGTGATCAGGGTTAGCCGCCCCAGTTCTTCTTTGCTCATAGTGTATTTCACCCTCCTAAGCTACCACGGGGGGTGACATTTTCCCTCGTGGTTCTTAGAGGTGACATTATCGCTTGTGATTCACACACGCATAGCGTTGAATTGACACCCCCTTAGCACGCCGGGTATACTCATCACTATGGAAACTTTGAATACGGCGTTTAAGGATATTATCAAACAGGCGGTGTCTGTATCAAAAGCATCCACGGTGGTTACCGAACATAACGTATATCAGCAGGGGGCGGCGGAAATTCTGCCCTTTATGGACAAGGTGGCGGAGGCCCTGGCACTGCCCGGTTCCGGGGTAAGCGGTATGGAACATCTGGCGGATCTGTATGCCAAAGCTGCTTCGGGGAAATCCTGTCTGGTGTTTCTAGAACATTACAGCAACATGGATCTGCCCCTTTTCTCCTATCTTGTACGAAAGGAGCCGAACCACGGGAAAGAAGTAGGCGATGCCCTGGTAGCTATCGCCGGGATGAAGCTGAACGAAGAAAACCCCGTTGTGGCGGCCTTTACCGGCGCCTATACCCGCATCGTCATCTATCCCAGCCGTTCCCTTCAGGGGCTGGACGCGGAAAAAGACCGGGCCGAGATCATCCGCAGCAACACGATTAACCGGGCCGCCATGAAGGCTCTGCTTGAAGTAAAGGTGAGCGGCAAGATCATTCTGGTATTCCCCTCAGGGACCCGCTACCGCCCCTGGGACCCGGCCACGAAAAAAGGGGTGCGGGAAATCGATTCCTACATCAAATCATTTGACTATCTGTGCCCGGTGGCGATCAACGGCGAGGTTCTCCACGTCCGTGAGGGTGATATGATGGATGATTCGGTGAGCAAAGACCTCGTACGGTTTACCGCCGGTCCGGTCCGATCCTGCGGGGAATTCCGCGCCGCCGCCCGTACCGAAGCAGAGGCCGCCGGTATCGAAGACAAGAAGCAGGCCACGGTGGATGCCCTGATGCTGCTCCTTGAAGATATGCACATCAAAGCCGAAGCGGAACGGCAAACACTGCTGAAAAAACTGAATGCGCAGTGACCAGACCGGTTGATCTGCGGCATTATTTGCAGCAGGGCGGGCGTTTATGCCGTATGGTTCTTACGATTCGTACCGCAATAAACGCCGCCGCCAACGCAACGACGGCTATGATAATCACCGTTTCAGTAACCGGGCTCATCCCAAACCTCCAAGAGTCCCAAGTTGGTAAACAATAAAGCAGAGAGTCCAGCCTAACAATAACAGGAACACTACTTCAAAGCCCAGCCATTTCCAGCCGATTTCCGCCTTGATGGTTGCCAGGGCTGCGAAACAGGGGGGGATGATCAACGTGAAGAGCATGAACACAAACGCTATGAGGGGGGTCATGTTCGGGTCCCGGCTGATGGCGTCCCGGAGGTCTTCGCTTTCTTCGTCCTCCTCGGTGCCTACCCGGTAGAGGATGCCTAAGGTGGAGACTACCACTTCCTTGGCGGCAAAGCCGGTGACCGATGCGGCGGCCAGTTTCCAGTCAAAGCCCAAGGGTTTGAACACCGGGACTATGGCCTTGCCCAGCCGTCCGGCGTAGCTGTGTTCAAGGGCTGTCTCGGCCAGCGCCGTTTCCATCCAGGCATCAATCAGACTCTCCGAGTCTGTTAGACTCTCCGAGTCTGACAGACCCTTTGGGTCTGATTCCCCTTCGCTTCCCTCCACACCGCCGTGTTCCAGTGCGTATGTTGCCGCCAGATCGGCCCGTTCACGGTCGGAGGGCTCGTAAGCGGGGAAGCTCGTAATTGCCCAAATCAGGATCGCCGATGCCAGAATGATGGTCCCTGCCTTTTTTACGTAATGCCAGGTTTTTTCCCACACATGCCAGAGCACCCCCTGAAGGGTAGGCGCACGGTAAGGGGGCAGTTCCATCACAAAGGGGGTGGGGTCGCCCTTGAGGACCGTCTTTTTCAGGACAAAGGCGGCGCAGAGGGACAGGACCACCCCGCAGGCGTAGAGTACCATCACCATATTTGCGGCGTGGTTCGGGAAGAAGGCCGCCGCCAAAAGCACGTGAACCGGCAGTTTGGCGCCGCAGCTCATGAAGGGTGTGATGAGGATGGTGATGATTCTATCGCGGGGACTTTTCAGGGTACGGGAGGCCATGATAGCCGGGACGGAACACCCGAAGCCCAGCATCATGGGGAATATGGATTGGCCGTGGAGACCAAAGCTGTGGAGCAGTTTATCCGAGGCAAAGGCGGCGCGAGACATATACCCCACATCTTCCAGAATCGAAAGGAGGAAAAAAAGTATCACTATTAATGGAACGAAGGAAAACACGCCCCCCACACCGCCGATAATGCCGTCCACCAGCAGGGAACGGAGCAGCCCGTCCGGCATGGTCTGCTGCAGAACGCCGCTCAAAAAGCCAAAGAAATTTTCCAGCCAAGCCAGGGGGTATGCACCCAGGAAGAAGGTAAGCTGAAACACGCTCCACAGAACCAGCACAAAGATCGGCAGGGACAGGAACCGGTTCATGATTACCTTATCGACGGCCTCGGTCATGGAAAAGTCCGGGGCCTTGACGATTTTTACCGATTCCTTAACCGCCCCCCGGATGTAGCCGTAGCGCTGCTCGGAAATGATGATCTCCGCATCCTTGCCGAAGTGCTTTTCTATCCAGGTCACCGATTCTTTGGCGGTACTTTCAATGGCCGCCGCCTGGGAATGCTCCTTCAAACGCTGATAGGCGTTGGCGTCCTTTTCCAGCAGCTTTACCGCTAGCCAGCGGGCCGGGTACTTCGCGGCAAAAGACGCATCCGCCGTAATAAGCCCCTGTAACTGTTCAAGCCGGGGCTCAATTTCGTCGCGGTAGCTGATCTGCCGGAGGAGGCTCTTTTCGGCGGCCTCCTCCGCAGAACGGGCAGTCGAACCAACGTTCGTCACCAGATCGATGGCGTCCAGCAGGGCTTCGGTACCCATACCTTTAGGGCCAATGGTTTTAACCAGGGGAATGCCCAGGGTGACTGAAAGCTGCTTTTCGTCGATCACGAGCCCCTTGGCTTCGGCCTCGTCGCTCATGTTAAGAGCTCCGATAACGGGGATGCCCAGCTCCTGAATTTGCAGGCACAGGTAGAGGTTCCGCTCCAGGTTGGTAGAATCCAGCACATCCACGATCAGGTCCGGCTTTTCATCAAGGATAAAGTCGCGGGCCACCACTTCGTCGATAGAATAGGCGGTTAAACTGTATATGCCCGGAAGGTCGATAAAGTGATACTGCCGCTCCCCCCGAACCCGGACGCCCTCCCGTTTTTCCACCGTTACGCCGGGATAATTGCCTACTTTATGATGAGCTCCCGTCAAAGCGTTAAAAAGGGTGGTTTTACCCGAATTAGGGTTTCCCGCCAGGGCAATTTTCAAATTGCCAGCAATCTTCAAAATTTTCGTTTCATTATTCATTGTTTTGTCCTCCGATGGGATGCGCTATTTTTGGGCTTGATACGCTCTTGATGTATTTTTTCGATCTGCCGCCGAAAAGCCGTCCGAGCCAGGGGTGGGAAGCATCTTCTGCCGCCGACCAGTCTCCCACCGGATCAACCTCGATACCGGCGGCTTCATACCGGCGTATCAGAATATCATAGCTCCGGATACGAACCTGCAAGGGCCCATGAAAGAAGCCGGAACGGACCACCGCTCCTTCGGTACCTTCGGTAAAGCCCATATCGGCAAGACGTTTGCCGACCTCTTTTTCCAAAACAACCCGTACCACCGTAAAAGAAGCGCCATTGGGCGCATCGGATAAGAACATATTGTCTCCTTTGTAATAGTTAGTTTAGAGTAACTTATTAGACAAGGATAACAATAATCACTTCACCAAAAAATGTAAAGGGGTAATGCAAAAAAAGTGAAAAAATCGCTTAAATTATTATTTTTATTCTTTGTGGGCAAAAAAATAGGGGGCCTTACGGCCCCCATCCGGTGGAAATTACTCCGCGACCGATTCGGTCGTAGCATCGCCATCGACGATGACTTCCTCAACCGTATCGGTTGCAGCCGGGGCTGGTTTTGAAGCGCATGACGTAACCGCCATGAGTACCGCGATGCCAACAATGGCCGGGATCAAAAATTTCTTCATCTCTCTTCTCCTTAAAATAAATATTCTACAAGCGTAACCGCTTTTTTATTTTTGGTCAAGTACTTAAGTGAAAATAATTTGTTTTTTAGGCCAAAATTTATTCTTCCGGCGAAAACCGGCGTCCTTTTTTGGTTTGCCCGCGGATATGCTTGGATTGGAGCCGCCTTTCCCGGCTGGCCCTGGTCGGCTTGGTTGGCCGCCGGTGTTTGGGGAGCCGGGCCGAGGCGATGATGAGTATTTCCGCACGGGCCAAAGCCCGCTCCTGATTGGTCCGCTGGGAGCGTTCCTCGCTGGCGGCAATGACAATTTCATCGTTTTCCGTCAGGCGGCCCGTGAGGGTTTCTCTAAGGCGGTTCATTTCCCCTTCGGAAAGCCCTTCAAGGCTGTCTAACCGGAGATGCAGGGTCACCTTGGTATTGACCTTGTTGACATTCTGGCCGCCGGGCCCGCCGGACCGGGAATAGGTCAGACAAGCAGCGGTGTGGATGGATTGGCGCAGAAGGAAAAGGTCCATGGGGGTAGTATGCTGCGATTTGATAGAAACGTATATACGGCGACCCACACAGACTGTCTAAACTCACATACAAATAGGACACCGGGAATCGACGGACATCGGCTGCCAGACGGCTTCGGCATAAAAAAGGCCGCACTACGGACCTCCCGGTCCGAATGTACAGCCTTTTCCCTCTACTCGCGACTGATTCTGTCAGTTGACGGCCTTTTTCAGCTCGTCCACCTTGTTCGTCTGTTCCCAGGGGAACTCGCTGCGGCCAAAGTGTCCGTAGGCGGCGGTCTTCTGGTAAATCGGCTGCCGCAGGTTCAGGGACTTGATGATCCCTGCCGGGGTCAGGTCGAATACCTTCTTTGCCGCTTCTTCAATGCGGGATTCCGGGACCGTGGAGGTACCGAAGGTGTCCACATAGACCGATACCGGGAAGGGTACGCCGATGGCGTAGGCCAGTTCCACTTCGGCGCGTTCCGCCAGTTTGGCGGCGACGATGTTTTTCGCCACATACCGGGCCACGTAGGCGGCGGAACGGTCTACCTTGGTGGGGTCCTTGCCGGAGAACGCCCCTCCCCCGTGACGGCCCATGCCGCCGTAGGTGTCCACGATAATCTTCCGCCCGGTCAGCCCCGTATCACCAAAGGGACCGCCCACCACGAACCGGCCCGTGGGGTTGATATAGTACTTGGTATTGCTGTCCAACAGCCCCGTGGGTTCCAGAATCGGCTTGATAATCTGGTTGATGATGGTATCCTTAATCTCGTTATAGGAAATCCCGTCATCATGCTGATGAGACACCACCACCGCGTCGATGCGGATAGGCTTGTGCCCCTCGTATTCCACCGTTACCTGGCTCTTGGCATCGGGCCGCAGCCACTTGAGGGCCTTGCTTTTTCGTAAATCCGTTGCCCGCAGGAGGATCTTGTGGGCTAAGGTGATGGGCAGGGGCATCAGTTCCTCGGTTTCGTTACAGGCGAAGCCGAACATCATCCCCTGATCGCCTGCGCCCTGTTGTCCCTTGTATTCATCAAGGCCTACGCCGGAAACCCCCTGGCTAATATCCGGGGACTGGCTGTGGATCATGTCCAGCACCGCCATAGACTTATAATCCAGCCCGTAGGCCGGGTCCGTGTACCCGATATTCTTTGCCACATCCCGGACCACTTCCTGAAAATCGACAAAGGCCTTGGTGGTTATTTCGCCGCCCACCAGCACCAGCGAGGTGGAAGCAAAGGTCTCGCAGGCCACCCGGCTCTGGGGATCTTCCTTAAAGCACGCGTCAAGAATCGCGTCAGACACCTGATCGCAAAGTTTATCGGGGTGCCCTTCACCCACAGACTCGGAAGTGAAGAAATAACGCCGTTCTGCCATAATAGTAACTCCTGTTTTGTGCAGCGTTTGCCGCACCGTTTATTTACGCCTACTATATCAATTTGACCGGGCTTTGTATAGTGAGTGGAGGGATGATTTTTTCCACCCGGCAGCAGCAGCGGTAGTTATGCGCCATACCCTGAAATTTTTTGTTACAAAGATATTGACAAAATATATCGTTGTAGATTAAAACTAGCACATAATGAGTAAAGAAAAAACCAACTGGAAATTGCTCGGAATATTGACTGCTATCGGGATGGTAGCAGCTTTTTCAATTATGCCGTTCACGTTCGCATTGGTAAAAATTCCTGATGAAACAAATTTTGCGGTGCTCGTAATTGCCCAGGCTTTGCAAACTACTTTTTTAATAGCATTGACCAGTTTTGTTGGTATTCGTCTTTCAAAGAAAATTGGATTTCAAATGGTCATTTTTGAAAAACTATCGAAAGGCGAGAAATGTTTTTCAGACGTTAATGCTATATTGAAAAGTTCCGTTTTATGGGGGTTTATAGGCGGGGTAGTCGTAGTTATTCTTTGCATACCTTTTTGGACTGTTTCCGTTGAGCTTGTAAAACAGGAGATGGCTGTTGATCTATGGAAATCAATTTTAACGCCAATCTATGGTGGATTTGTTGAAGAAATTATTTTCAGGTTGTTTTTCCTGACGTTGCTTATTTGGGTAACGACTAAATTCAAGAAAAATGAAGATGGCAAACCAACACGTATAGGAGTTTGGATTGCAATTATAATTTCTTCTGTCATTTTTGGCTTGGGTCATTTGGGAATTACCAACGCAATGACGGCTGTCACATCAGCGCTAATTATTCGTGCGGTTTTGCTGAATGGCGTGGTAAGCGTAATTTTCAGTATTCTTTACTGGAAAAAAGGACTTGAATCAGCAATGATAGCACATTTTTCAGCAGATATTGTGTTGCACATTTTAATTCCCCATGGTATAGCAAAAATATTTTTATAAATTAAGGGAATACTATGTCGCGATATCCGCGCTCTCATCCGGCGGACTGAGGGTAAACACCTCCCGCAGTTTGATGACGCAGCCCGGCAAAATGGAAACCGGAATATCATCCTTCGGGCCGTACACGGTGGTGACATACCGCCCGGCATCCAGAATATGGACATGTACCAGTTGATCTTCCGGGTCCACAATCCAGTATTCCCGTACCCCTGCGGCGAGGTACTTTTGGAACTTTACCAACTGGTCGTGGGATCGATTGGATGGGGATAAGATTTCGATAACCAGATCCGGCGCTCCGTTACAGCCACGATGGTCCAGCTTGGAGCTGTCGCATACCACGACGATATCCGGCTCCACCACCGTATCATCACTTAGATCGTCCTTGGGAAAGAGGCGAACCCCGAAGGGGGCGGGAAAGGCTCGGCAGGGTTTCCCTTTCAAAAAGTTCCCGATTATAAGAAAAAGCTCACCAAGAATCCGCTGATGTTCGGTGAGGGGGGTTGCCATCATATAGATATCTCCGTCAATGATTTCGGCCCGAATACTTTCGTCCCATTCAAGAAAATCCGCATAGGTATAATATTCGTTATAGTCCAGCGCGACTGATGACATCACAGAACCCCCTCTGGTATGGATACCTTAATGATACCGATAAATGGCAAGAAGCTCAAGAATCTTTGTCTTTTAAAACGCCTGCTTGAGTAAATCGTACGCATCTTCCACCGCTACCGTCCACGGGGAATGGGCGACGAACTCCAGGTTGCGGGCGGCCTCGGCCGCCGGGACCAGGCGGTCCAGGGAGAGGTTGAAGTCGTTGAGATGAGAGGGGACCTGGAGTTGTTCCATCCGGCGGCGTATGGCTTCCGGGGCTTTTTGGGCGGATTCCGCTACGGGGTCGCCGGTAACCGTTTCATCAATTAGGGTGGCGACCCGGGCCATTTTTTCGGGACGGGCTGTGACAAGCCGGTCCAGGATTGGGGGGAGCAGTACGGTGGAACAGGCGGCTTTTTCTACGGTAAAGCGGCTGCTCAGGGAGTAGGCCAGGGCGGTACCGATGCCGGGGGTGCTTACCGCAGCGCCCAGGGATGCCAGAAACCCGGCATGGGCGGAACGTTCCATCAAGTCTTTAGACAGGTCTTCGGTTTGGTTGTTTACCTGGGCGTCCATGATGTTGGCGTATAAGGTCAGAGCCTGTTCCAGCAGGGCGTCGGACATGAAGTGGGCCTTATTTGAGCAATAGGCTTCCACGGCGATGCAAAAGCCGTCAAAGGCGGCGGCGGGGGTTCCAGACTGGGATTCGGTTATGCTACTGTCGATAATGGCGGTGATGCAGATGCCGCTGGGGGAAGTGACCTGTTTTACCAGACGGTCACGGGGATCGGTCAGGACAAATTGACCGGAAAACAGAAAGGGGTCCCGGCTGGTGGTGGGAACCGCAATATAGGGAATAACCGTACCTTGGGGCTTTTTGCCGTCTAAAAAATCATAGATACCGAGTTTTGAATTGGCGATAATCGCCGTGGTCCGGGCTATGGCCTGGGTTTTAAGACCCCCAAAACCGATAATCGCGGAACAGCAGGCGCCTCGTGCAAGTTCCGCTGCGGCTTCGGCGGCTTCGGCTGTGGCCTGGACGGGAATATCATCAAAAACAATGCCCTCTGCCCCGGAATCGTCCAGGATCGCCGTAAGCCGGGTGATGTCCGGGCTGCCCCGCAACCCCTGCTCGGTGATGATGAGGACCCGGTTTCCGGCGCCGCTTATAGTCCCCACGCGGTTGATAGTACCGGTTCCGATGATGATTTCCGGGTCCAGCTTGAATATAATATCCGTCATAGGCCTCTCCGTGGTTTGCGGTACGATGTACCGCACGATACTATCGCCGCAGCGATGATATCGCACGGTGCACTCGCTGCGGTGAGTACATCGCTTTGAAAAAAAAAGCGGAACTTCAGGTTTGTGCTCCCTGAGGTCCCGCCGTTCCTGTTTTTGGTTGAATTAGAACCCAAAAGCGTCCATTATTTTATCCGCCGTGGCGTTAATAAGCCGCTCGTTGAGGTAGGATGGGTCATTTATCTTCTGCCGGAGTTCCTCAACACGGTCCATCCGTACTTCGGGAGCGGCAGAGGCCAGTTCAATCACCTGATACAGCTCGGCTTTTTTCGCGGCCTCCGAAGTGATGTCTATGGAATCGAATTTCGCGGCCTCACTTACGCGACTGGTCTGTCCTGGCTTCTTGCCGGGCTGAATGGGGTCTATGGAACCTATTCTTTCAATCGTCATACTCATATCCTACCTACCACAATTATCGGCACTTCTCTCTAATAGTTTACACGCTAATTGGATTTCTTTCCAGATATATATACTGAAAATTCGCCCAATTGACTGCTTTTTTTCGCTAAAATTCCCATAACTTCAGCGGCGCTGCCCCGGAGATACTCCTCATGCACTTTGGTCATCTCCCGTCCAATACAAATATACCGTTCTTTATCAAAATCGGCTAGATCCTCCAAAAGCTTAAGTATCCTGAAGGGCGATTCGTATAAAACAAAGGCCGCGTCCAGGGCCAACAGTTCCCGCAGCCGGGAGCGGCGGCGGCCCGCTTTTGGGGAGAGAAACCCCTCAAACACAACGGTTTTATCCATTCCCCCGGCCACGCTGACCAGAGACGCAAAGGCAGACGGCCCCGGAATGGGGATAACCTGATGTCCCGCCTGTGCCGCAAGCCGTACCAGCACCGCACCGGGGTCGCTGACCGCAGGGGTGCCGGCATCGCTGGCGTAGGCCACGGTTTGGCCCTCGTTGAGGGCGGCGATCACCGTACCGGCGGCAAATTCTTCATTCCGGGCCCGGCAGGAGATCAATTTGACCCGTATTCCCAAGTGGCTTAACAGTTTGAGGGTCCGGCGGGTATCTTCGCAGGCTACCATATCCACGGTTTTGAGGGTTTCCACCGCCCGGAAGGTGATGTCGCCAAGGTTTCCAAGTGGGGTGCCGATAATGTAGAGGATAGCCATCACGGTAGTATAGCCCGGTGTAACGGTAAGGTACATAGAAATTATGGATTCATTGGTTCAATTATTGATTTTTTCTACCATTGGAGTGGTTCTTGTCTGGTTTGGGTATACCATTTTTTTCGCGTCAAAGAAGGATGGGCGGGGAAAAGACGGCGGCGGCCCGGCCGGGAATGTGGAGGCGCAGGTGGAGACCGGGACTCCGGGGGAGCCGCGGGTTTGCCCGATATGCGCCGCCAAGTTGAGGCTCAACGAGCGGATAAAATCGTCGGCTTTCCCGGGTATTGCGGGGCAGGGAAGGTTGATGCACATTGCGGGGTGTATCTATTGCTTGGGCGGGGGCAGACGGCGAAAGTGTCCGGTCTGCGGGGCGGAGATCGCGGTCGAAGAAGTCCTCTTTGCCAGGATATTTGATCAAGTAGGACGGTCCCATGTGCATGTGCTGGGGTGCAGCCATTGCCGCAGTACTTTGTCGACACATATATGATATATTCCTACTATATGAAGGAGGCGTAAACTATGGATAAAAAAGAAGCTCAAACCCAGTGCCGGAATTTTGCGGTCAAGATTGTTCAATTATACCGGCATCTTTCCAATAATAAAAAAGAAGCGGTACTATCGGAACAGCTTTTGCGTTCCGGGACCGGGATAGGCGCCAACCTTGCCAAGGCCGATTGCGCCATCAATAAAAATGAATACCTCACCCGGCTTTACAGCGCCCTGCAGGACTGTGCGGAAACGAAGTACTGGCTGGACGTGCTTAATGCAAGTGGTGTTCTGACGGAATTTGAATATAACAGCCATACCCAAGACTGTGACACCCTGCAAAATATGTTTTTATTGGCGATAAAAAGCCTTCGTGCCGCCATCAATCCAGGCGCTGCTGCGAACGCTGCTGTCACGCCCGCCCCTGCCGCAAAACAGGCGTAATCCGGTTTTCCTTCCCTCGTTCATTTTTTTCAGATTTTCAAAAATTTTCCTAAAGGACCATTTTGCAGTTCCGATACTAATAAGGTGACCGGACTGAACCACGTGTCCGTTGGACCTCCCTGGTTCAGCTTCGGTTAGGAACCGAAAGGTTCCACCTCACACCCTTCCGGGAACGGGTGGGTTGAGGGTTCAATGGGAAAACCGGAGTGGTTTTCCCAGGCACACAATTATGGTGTTTTCCGTATGGAAAATACCAAAACAGTAATGTGAAAGCATTATTGTACGGTAAGGATGCCGCGGCGCCAAAAGCCGTCATATGGACGACAGGCGCTGAAAAAAACCAAAGGAGTGTAGTATGATTATTAATCACAACTTAAGCGCGATGTATGCCGACAGGTCTCTCAAGGTCACCCAGACACATCTGGACAAGAAC
>BNVD01000054.1 GCA_025997835.1 Spirochaetia bacterium | reverse complement strand
GCCGCCAACGTGTCCAGGGTAACCAAAAACTACCGGATGGCTAACTATGAGACAACCAGGGGGCTGTGGAACGAGATATGGACGGGCAGCGATGGCTACACTGAACGATGGCCATCAGGTAATGAGCCGGCCGGCGGACTTGCGTACTACCACGTAATAGCGTTCCTGAACAAACTCTCACTAAGGGCAGGTCTGACCCCGGTTTACTCAGTACCGGGAATAACTGATTGGGCAGCGTTAGCATACAGCGCTATTCCGGCAGTAGACGGCGCCGGTTCTGAATCGGGAGCACCGGCTGTTGGAAATTGGCCGTTGGTAACCTGGAACAAAGACGCCGACGGGTTCAGGCTTCCAACAGAAGCCGAATTCGATCTGGCATTCCTCGGCAGCGATGCTTCTCCCTTCCTGGACGCGAGTGGAGTTATTAGACCAGGATCGGCGGACTATACCAACTTCTGGCCCGGCAAAGAACTTGGCTACACATACGCTGAAAGTGTTGTATCTCAAACTACTGACAACACGTTAAAAGTGGTGGGTACCAAGAGACCCAACGCCATCGGTCTTTACGACATGGGTGGAAACATCATAGAATTGGTTTGGGATCGAAAAGGCACAAGGCCCACTGGGGAAAGGATCGACTATGATGGAGCGGCGAGGGTCACTGCCACCGGTCAGCTCCACATGACCAAAGGCGGCGCTTACAACCAGGGTGACTCCAACATCAAGACGCTCTACAGGGCGGATGAATCACACAATCCCCAGTACGGACGGTATAGTTCAATAGGCTTCCGAATCGCGCAGAATAACTAGGAGCCTGTCGCGCTTGTGGTTTTTTTGCGCTTGAAGCCGCAAAAAAACCCGATAAAGGGGCATCCTTAGGGAGTTTGCAGGGTAAAAATCGCCTTGAAGGCCGATTTTTTTTATCAAACTGCACGAAGTGCAACAAACTCCTAGAGACATGAAACCGTGAGTGGGTCATTATCCGGCCCACTCACCGCCTGATCAGGCGCCCACCACCGTAACATCCCCATCGTCTATCCATTTAAGCCGGTCCTGCCAGGCGGGCTTGTCGGGGCGGCGGTCGAAGATGACCAGGTAGCAGTCCGCCGGGCCGCCGTCAGAGGAGCGGCAGGCGCGGGCGCCGGGGGCCGGGGCGAAGGTGTCCCGGTAACGGAGTATCTGCTTCTTCCCTTCCGCCTGGACCCCTTCAAAGGTTTTCCCCTGCCGGAGGAGCTTTACCTCAATAATATCCCAGGAACCGTTGTACTCCACCGCAAGGTCCATGCGGCCCCGGCCTGCGGCGTATTCCCGCTCGATACGTCCGTCCCCGTTGGTAACCCGCTGGAGAAAAGCCATGAGCAGGAGATGGGGGAATGCCTCCGGGTACTTCATCATTGCTTCCCATGCTTCGGAATTGGTCTGCCAGAAGTTCTGGAATTCCCGAAGCAAGGCGTCCATGTCCAGCGTACCGTCCGGCTTTTGCCACTGCCACTCCGGCTCGGAAAGGGCCATTTGAGCGCCGTAGGTGAGCTGCCGGGCTATCACTTCCCGGTAGATGGGGTTCGCTATGGTGGGGCTCTTGCCGGTTTCGGCGGATACCAGGCCCAGATCCAGACAGAGCCGGAACGCTTCCCCTTCCGCTATAAAGGGATCCGGTTCCCCGGTGATAAGGGTTTCCATGACTTTGCGAATCCGGCCGTCATCCAGCCGGTACGCCAGGGCGTCCAGATGGGTTTCCCGCGCCTCGATCATTTGTTTGCGGGCTTCCAGGATATGGTCAATCGTTACCGTTTCGGTGCTGTCCTCATCCAGTATCCGCATGGTGGCCCTCTGAAACAGGGAATTGACAATCCAGGGCTGCCCTTTGGACTGCTCGTAGACATAATCCAGGGCATCCGGGGTAATCTGCTGGTCGTTTTCTTTAGTCCGCTGGGCAAAGAGGCGGACAATATCGTCCTTTTGAAAGTTGGTAAGAGTTGCCGAGTCGGCCTTTACATTGAAGGGCGAGCCGGGGTTGGGGGCAACACCGTCTTTGGCGGTGGTGATATAGTCTTTAAGGTCCCGCATTCCCACCAGAGCGATGGAGGTGGGGAATTTCCCCGGCCCCCGGACGGCAAACCCGCCCCGTAACTGGCGGAGGAAGCTGATGAGGGCTTCCCCGGTAAGGACATCTACCTCGTCAAAGAGAACGATCAGGGGTTTGGGGGCAATCAATGCGGACCAGTTCCCCAAAATATTGTGCAACATATTTATCGGCTGGACTTCATCCTGTTCAGGTACGGGCAAGTTGAACTGGGAAGCATACTCCCTGATAGATGTGCATATAGACGGTATTGCCCGTTCCGGCTCGCTTACGCCCTGACAGCCCTCGACACTTACATAGCAGGAAACAGCTTCATCGGCGGCGTTTATCTCCCGCATCCAGCTTTGCAGAAAGGTCGTCTTCCCGGTCTGCCGGGGGGCGTGAAGCACCCAATAGAGTTGGTCCCGGATGTACCGGTGCAGTTGGGAACCCACGAGCCGTTCCTCCGGCGGCAGCATATAGTGCATCTCCGGGCGGCAGGGGCCGGTGGTATTGAAAAATCTGACGGGTCGTTTATCCATGCTCTGGATTATACACGAACATGGGGGAAAATGGCAGGGGCGCGTGTCGGACTTTCACGGGCAAAGCCCAACAAGCTGCTAGACCACGCCCGCCAATCACGGTATGGTACCCTTATGGGAATTATTGAAGCGATCATCCTGGGTGCGATCCAGGGCATTACGGAGTTTTTGCCGGTGAGCAGTTCGGGCCATTTGGTTTTGCTGCAGAAAATTTTCGGCATATCCGAGCCGGTACTGCTGTTTGATACCATGGTCCATGTGGGGACTCTAGCGGCGGTGTTCGTGGTGTTATGGAAGGATATTTGGGGGATTCTGCGGCGGATCATCCAGCCGGTGACGGGGTTTCTTATATTGGCGACCATTCCAACGGTTATTGTGGCGCTGATTCTTAAAGATCAGATTGAAGCGGCCTTTGAATCCGGGGGGTTTTTGGGATTTGCGTTCCTTTTTACGGCACTGGTGCTCCTGACGGCGGAATTTTTGGCGCGGCGGGCCGGTAAAACAAAGTCCTCAGGGGCTATGGGCTGGGTTGACGCCCTGGTTATCGGCCTTTGTCAGGCGGCGGCCATCATTCCGGGGGTGTCCCGGTCGGGAATGACCCTTTCGGGGGCCCTTTCCCGAAAGCTGGAACGGGGCTATGCGGCCCGGTTCTCGTTTTTGCTGTCCATTCCGGCGATTTTGGGGGCACTGGCGTTACAGGTAAAGGATATAGCCGGGGGAGAAACGGCAGGGGGCATCGGAGCCGCGCCCATCATAGCGGGGACAGTGACTGCGGCGGTTGTGGGATTCTTCGCCATCAAGTTTATGCTCAAGATTGTCCGGGAACGGTCCCTGCGGGGATTTGCGGTGTATGTGGCAATCCTGGGGGTACTGGTACTGGTGGATCAGCAGGTGAGCCACGTGTTTTTTTGAGGGATGATGCGACTGAGCCTTACACGGCCCCGGACTGGGGGTGTGTAAGGCTATTTGCCGCCGGGTATCAATTCCAGAATTTCTTTTATGGGCATACAGAGTTTGTCCGCCTCCAGGGAGCGCTCGTTTTCCAGAATGGTCCGGGCGGCGTTCATCATTGCCGGATACGAGGCGATCCACCGCCTCAATATCGGGCTTCCCCTTGCTTGTCGAATCGGTGAGGCTGGACGACCACATGCCGTCGAAGGTGTGGAGGCCGTCACCCTTCTGTACTTCAAGGTTTTCGATGATCAGTGCCGAGATTCCCGAATGGGCTTCCATGATCCGTACCACCGGTTTTATGTCGATAAGGCGGCGGAGGGTTTTGAGCCTGATGTCCGGGGTTGTACCGATGGCCCGTATGGCTTCACCAAGTGCCGATGAGTTGACACCTTTTGTGTAGGGGATTTCGATCACTTCACCGCCCAGTTCTTTCATCACCGCAAACACATCATCACGCTCCTTACCAAGGGAGCCGCTTTTCCAGTCGTCGCCGTGGATGATCGCGTCTGGTTTGTACTTGCGCAGATTGGGCACGTAGCTCCACTCTTCCTGCGGCACCACCCGGGACACACCTTTTATGTTTTCTATTACCTCAAGGCGCTGATCCCAGGTAAGATAGGGAAGGCGCTTGTGGGAGGCAATAGCGGAATCGGTGAGCAGGCCGATCAAAACGCTGCCGTGTTTTTCCGCTTCGCGGATAATGTTGATGATACCGGGGTGAATGATGTCGCCCCGCAGGCCAAGGTAGATTGTTTTCATTTATAAACTCTTTATATATGTTTCAAGTATGGCCGTAAATGCGGCCATTTCTTCGGGTTGAATGTTACCGATGTTGGCGATACGGAAGGTGTTGGCATCCGAAAGTTTTCCCGGATAGATGGTAAACCCATGCCGCCGGGAAAGATCGTGCAAAGCATCGAAGGAGTATTTTGGTGACGCGGGATCGATGATGGCGGTTATCAGTTTTGACTGGGCTTCCTCGGGGACGAGCATGGTAAGGCCCAGCTTCTTCACCGCCTTGACGAGTATGTCCCAGGAGTTTGTTGCACTTCGTGCAGTTTGATAAAAAAAATCGGCCTTCAAGGCGATTTTTACCCTGCAAACTCCGTAAGGAGCCCATTTATCGGGAATTTTTTGCGGCCTCAAGCGCAAAAAATTCACAAGTGCAACAGGCTCCTAGCTATCGCTGATTTTCTGCGGGGGGGGGGGGCTAGCTTGTTTTCACATACGTATTTCTTAAACAGATATAACCTTTCTACCAATACTTTATTATCCGCCTGATTCCGAATGGCAAGCCTAAGCCACTCCTCGCCGGGTATGCCGTTCTTTCCGGAAAGGTCCTTGATAAAAACAGCGTGCTGTTCCAGCAGATATTTTGCCAGTTCCCCGGCGGTAAAATCCCCGGAACAACGGCACAGAAAATAGTTGGCCTGGGAGGGGTATACTTCAAACAGGCCGGTCTGGTCAAGTTCAGCCTTAAAGCGGCGGCGTTCTGCGAAAATAGACTGACAGGCTTTGCGGTAGTCCTTCTGATACTTGCCGATTATCTGCAAAAAATATTCGGCAAAGGAATTGATGTTCCATATCGGCATATTTTTGCGTATGCTTTTGATCAGGGCGGTATCGCCTGAGGCCAGCACCCCAAGGCGTATGCCGGGGATACCGTAACTCTTACTCAAACTTTTAACCACCATGAGGTTGGGATACTGTTCCAGCACATTTTGACTCAGCAGGGAACCACCCTCTTCGGCGTCACTAAAATCGATAAACGACTCGTCCAACAGCAGCTTTTTATGCTGGGGCCGCAGTACCTCAAGAAAACGCAGAAGATCTGCGCGGGGTATGTAATTACCCGAAGGGTTATCGGGGTTAATGAGTATCATGGTGTCACACTGTTTGGACCATTCGATGAGATCATCGGCAGTATAGGCCATGTTTTTAGGCACATTCGGTGGATAGAGCGGCACAATCGCTGCGTTATCCCCCAGGCTTTCGGGGTATTCGTTAAAGGTGGGATAGATGACCCCAACAGTTCCCTGAATCAGGGGCGCCACCGCCCGGATCAGTTCCGCGGCGCCATTGCCGGTGAGGATGTTCGCCTCGTCAATATCAAAGAGCTTTCCCGCAAGGAGGTTCTGCACGTTCAGCCCCGATGGGTATTCCGTCAACAGTTCGTCAAAATAGGCCTTCATTTCGTTACGCATTGGTTCCGTGGGGAAATAAGGATTAACCAGATAGCAGAAATCCAGCAGTTTGGGAAAGCGCCAATACCCGCCGTAGCGGCGGCTTATCAGCCTTAAGGTTTCATCAGCAGTATTACTGAAGATGGTTTCCGCAATGTCCTTGTCCTGCACATCATCAATTTCGTACCATTTCTGATCGCGCAGCACCAGCGCTTTTAACTCATTTTTATCCAGGGTGGTGATCACCCGCAGAACCTGTTCGTAGTATTCGTTGTTACCCATTGCCTGGGAATAGGCTTCCAGAAAAGGCACATAGGAGGTCCGCAGAAAATCGCGGGAAAACTTGTAAATATTGACCGTCTTGTAGTAAGACTCTTTTTCGCGGTAGTTAAAAAATTTCTTTGAGATAAAATTGGTGATGATATTGTCCGGGGTGATCTGCACCACCGTACCGTCCATCCACGATTCGTAGGGAGCCACCACCGCAAGGGTCGGCTCCGGGTTTTGGATCAGATCAGCAATGATCCGGTCTTCGAAGATCAAATCACTTTCCAGCAGCAGGGTATCGTCCTGTAGAAGATACTCTCGTGCCAAGTATAACGAATAGATGTTATTGGTTTTATTGTACACATCATTGGCGATGTAGGTAATGTCGATGTTTTTATACCGGGGGCCGACAAAATTCATCAGGTTATCTTTTTGATAGCCCACCACGATGACGCACTTGTGCAGCCCCGCGCTGTCCAGAGCATCAAGCGCCCGTTCAATCAGAGTTTTGCCGTTGATGGAAAGCATACACTTGGTGTTATTGGCGGTATACTTCCCCAAACGGCTGCCCATACCCGCCGCCAGAATTACAGCCTGCATTCCCGCGCCTCTGTATCACCCTGATTGTTCATTATGTTATGCTATCATAAAAAATTGAACACCGTCAAGTCATAAATCGCTTAACCTGCGTGATTTTTGTTCATTTTATTATAATGTGAAAAAAAACTGAACGTAGGCAAACTGTATATCTTCCATGAATAAAGCCCAAAAGTCGCCGAACACAACTTTTGATATGGGTTATTCTGAAACAGCCAAATCCCGGCGGACAAAACCGGCGACGAGATCTGCCGGGGTTTGGTGGGTAGCATGGGCCTTGGCATTGATGTAGCGGACAATCTTTTCGTCCAGGAGCACCATCTGCTGCTGGCGTTCGGTGAAGAAGCCGCCCTTGCCACTGGCAAGGGCGGGAGTGGTACGGGTAAAGAGATCGTCCCAATACTCCGCTTCTTCTTCGGACATGGGCGCACCCTTAGGGTTTGCTTCGGATGGGAAATTGCGCGGAATATCAGCCATTGGTTCCTCCTAGGTATTAGCAAGCTCGCGCCACCTGGGGCGGCACGGCATGGCGTGGAACACATTTATTGTGTCCTCATCGATGCGATTATACATTATTTCAAGTAGATTGGCGTTACCGTCAAAGCCAAGTAGCAGATACTTGTTGACGTAACCCTCCACAGACTCATCATACAAGAAGTCCTTAACGGCCTGGTAAATGGCTTCTTTGGTAATGTTGTGCTTGAAAGCAGTCTGGGTGAAGGTTATCGCCTCGTCCATGTGAAAAATGTACCACAAAATGCGGTTTCTGGCAAGAAATCGCCGAGGCGGGCAGGGACGCAAAGCTTGGCGCCGCCTAATGCATTACGTTTCGGATTTGGGTGGCGGTAAATCCAGGGCTTCTCAGGTTACGTGAAATTCTAAATGCTTTTGTCCCCCCTGGGGCCAGTAGGTCCCTGGGACCAGTAGGTCCCTGGGACCAGTAGGTCCCTTGACGCAATCACCCTACAGGCGGACTATCAACTATGGCTTTCCTCGCTCACCTCCCCTACGGCTTGCTTCCCTGGCAGCTTGTCGCCCTGATGTCAGGCAGTATCTGCATCGGCATGTCCAAAACGGGGATCAACGGGATTTCCACCATTGCCATTCCCCTGTTTGTGCTGGTGTTTGAGGGCAAGCCGTCTACGGGGGTCATTTTGCCCCTCCTCTGCTTTGCGGACCTTTTTGCGGTTATCTATTACCGGCGTCACGCGGAATGGAAGTACATTGTCCGGCTGCTACCCTGGGCGTTGGCGGGGTTCGCGGCGGCACTGTTTGCGGACCGCTTCGTTCCGGCAAAGGGGTTCAAGATGCTCATTGGGGGGTGTATCCTCGCGGGGCTGGGGATCATGTTCTGGAACGACCGGCGGGGGAAGGGTGCGGCGGCGCCTACCGGCTGGCTGCGGACCAAGGGTTCGACCGCGTTGTTCGGCATCCTTGGGGGCTTTTCCACGATGATTGGGAACGCGGCGGGGCCGGTGATGTCGGTGTTTCTCCTTTCGGTGCGGCTGCCCAAGGCCAGTTTTGTGGGGACGGCGGCATGGTTCTTCCTTATCGTGAACTATCTCAAGGTGCCGCTCCAGTATTTCGCCTGGCATAATATCAGCGTTGAGAGCCTGCTTTTTGATGCGTACATGGCCCCCTTTGTGCTGGGGGGCGTGGTGCTGGGCATACTTTTGGTGAAAAAAATCTCCGAATCCGCGTTCAGAGTGATGATTTATGCCCTTACGCTGGTGTCCACGGTCCTGCTATTTGTGTAAAACGGCTTTTTTTTCACACTTTTTTCGATTCTGCAAATATTTTTCTTGACCTTTATACTGCCGTATAAGTATGTTTTGATCTATAAAACATACCGTATTGATAAACTGGATAAAAACTTATGGATCAAGATCAAAACGAAGAAACAGACACCCTGCCCCAGGACGGGGATGACGCCCCGGAAGCACAAGGCACGGAGGCGGGGGCAGCTAAAGCAGCCTCCGAAGAACTAAAGCCCGAAGACCGGATCGCCCAGTTGGAGGCCCAGGTTGCGGACTTGAACGACCAGTACCTCCGTAAGGCGGCGGATTTTGAGAATTTTCGCAAGCGGATGAATCAGGAGAAGCAGAGCGCCATCGATTTTGCCAATCAGGGGCTGCTTTTGGACCTGATTCCCATCATCGACGACTTTGAGCGGGCCATTAAGGCGGCGGAAAGTGTCGCCGGAAGCACGGAAACGGTGTCAAAGGACTTTACGGCCCTTTACGAAGGGATCAGCATGACCGAGAAGCGGTTTCTTTCCCAACTGGAGAACCGCTGGGGGCTGAAACGCTTCGATTCTGCCGGGGAAGTGTTCGATCCGAACCGCCACGAGGCGATTATGATGGAAAAATCGGCGGATATTGCCGAACCGGTGGTCCAGGCGGACCTTATTAAGGGCTATACCTTAAAAGACCGGGTAGTACGGGCCGCCAAAGTAAAGGTACTGATGCCCGAAGGGGGATCCAATCAGGGAGTTTCCGCTGATTCAGAGGTGAATACCACCGAAAAAGCCCAATCCGATGCTTCGGAGAATGGGAATTCGGCTAAATAAGATAAAGGAGTGTACTAAAAATGGGAAAGATAATTGGAATTGACTTGGGAACCACCAACTCATGCGTCGCCGTTCTTGAGGGTGGCGAACCGGTCGTCATTCAGAACGCCGAGGGGGGCCGCACAACGCCGTCCATCATCGGCTTTACCAGCAAGGGTGAACGGGTGGTGGGCCAGCCCGCCAAAAACCAGATGATCACCAACCCGGAGAACACGGTCTACTCGATTAAACGGTTCATGGGCCGCCGCTTCTCCGAGGTGGGTAACGAAATGAAGCACATACCCTACAAGGTAACCGAGCAGGGTGATGATGTGCGGGTTGACATCGACGGGAAAAAATACTCCCCGCCGGAAATTTCCGCGTTCGTCCTCCAAAAGATGAAGAAAACCGCCGAGGACTACCTGGGCGAGACCGTGACCGAGGCGGTTATCACCGTGCCGGCCTACTTCAACGATGCCCAGCGTCAGGCCACCAAGGACGCGGGGAAGATCGCCGGTCTTGAGGTTAAGCGTATCATCAACGAACCTACCGCCGCTTCTCTGGCTTTCGGCTTCAACAAAGACCAAAAGAAAGAAAAAACCATCGCCGTCTACGACCTGGGGGGCGGCACCTTCGACGTGTCCATTCTGGAACTGGGCGAGGGCGTGTTTGAGGTAAAGTCCACCAACGGCGACACCCACCTAGGAGGCGACGATTTTGACCAGCGCATCATGGAATGGCTTATCCAGGAATTCAAGCAGGATACGGGGATAGACCTGGGACAGGACCGTATGGCCCTTCAGCGGCTGCGGGAAGCGGCGGAAAAGGCGAAAATCGAGCTTTCCGCCATGCAGACCACCGAGGTGAACCTGCCCTTTATCACCGCAGACCAGAGCGGCCCCAAACACTTACAGAAAGGCCTTACCCGCGCCAAGTTCGAGCAGATGGTGTCGGACCTGCTGGAGCGCTCCAAGGAACCCTGCAAAAAGGCGCTGGTTGACGCAGGCCTTACGGCGGATCAGATTGATGAGGTTATCCTCGTCGGTGGCTCCACCCGGATTCCCGCCGTACAGCAGATCGTCAAGGACCTGTTCAAGAAGGACCCGAACAAGGGGGTCAACCCCGACGAAGCGGTCGCTATCGGTGCGGCCATTCAGGGCGGTATTCTGGGCGGCGACGTGAAGGACGTGCTGCTGCTGGACGTAACGCCCCTGTCGCTGGGTATCGAGACCCTGGGCGGGGTGATGACCAAACTCATCCCGCGTAATACCACCATCCCCACCCGCAAGAGCCAGGTGTTCTCCACCGCCGCCGACGGGCAGACCGCAGTTTCCATTCAGGTACTCCAGGGTGAGCGGGAAATGGCCGGCCAGAACCGTACCTTAGGCCGCTTCGATCTGGTGGGTATTCCCCCCGCGCCCCGTGGTGTGCCTCAAATCGAGGTAACCTTCGACATCGATGCCAACGGCATTGTCCACGTATCCGCCAAAGACTTGGGCACGGGCAAGGAGCAGAAAATCCGTATCGAAAGCTCCTCCGGGCTGTCGGACAGCGACATCGACCGGATGGTCAAAGAGGCGGAACTCCACGCCGAAGAAGACAAGCGGGAAAAGGAAAAGGCCGAAGCCCGGAACGAAGCGGACACCATGATCTACAGCACCGAGAAGAATATCAAGGACCTGGGCGACAAGGTTACGCCTGAGGATAAGTCCAAGACAGAGGAGGCTATCGCCGATCTCCGCAAAGTCCTGGAAGGGGATGATATTCAGGCCATCAAGGATAAAACCGAAGCCTTAAAGCAGGTGTCCTACAAGATCGCCGAGGAGATGTACAAACAGACCGCCGCCCAGCAAGGCGCTCAAGGCGGACCGGACATGGGAGCCGGCGGTCCCTCTGCGGGGCCCGGTGGCGATTCTTCCGGCTATGCCGGAAATTCCGGTTACGCCGGAAATTCCGGCGACAACACCAAGAGCGCCGAGGATGCGGACTACGAAGTGGTGGACGACAACAAGTAACAGAAGAAGGGAAACCACAGAGAGCACGGAGACCACAGAGGAAGATTAAGAAGAAGATTGTATAGAATCTTATTTCTTCTTCTCTCTTCCTCTGTGATCTCTGTGCCCTCCGTGGTTATACTTCTTGAAAAATCTTTAACGAAAAGAAGGGTGATGTCTTGGCAAAGCGTGATTACTACGAAGTCCTGGGAATACAGAAAGGC
>BNVD01000053.1 GCA_025997835.1 Spirochaetia bacterium | reverse complement strand
CTTCATGTCTAACCTCATTGATAATCTCCACTACCCTCATAGTGGCGCTATTTCTTCCCTCCTTTGGGTTAGATTTTTACGATGAGGCATGACCCCGCTAGGGTTAGATTTTCGATGAGGCAATGCGCGCATTGTGAGCGCCTCTCTATCTATGCTACACTTCCCGCATGACTACCCGGCAAACACTCGACGCAATCGCAGACAGGCGCATCCTTAGTAAGCGTTTATTTTGCATAATGAGAAAGCATATATTTCCGTAGCACTTCGTTTATTCTTGTTTGATACCCCTTTCCAAAGGAGCGGAACCATTCAAGCACATCGGCATCGTAATTAATCTTTACCGGAATTTTTACCGGTCTATACAGAGACCGGTTAAGCAGCTTTGCCGGTACAAACCGGGCTAACTGCTCCTGGGTAAGCGCGGGCATATCGAACAGATCGATATCTTTATCCTGCATTGCCCTGATTTTTTGTATCCGCTCCTCATTGATGGGCGGCAGGGTATCAAGGGTTCGTGTTACGATGGGCATAATAGACCTCCTGTTCATGCTTTAGCGCCGGGCGGGCGGAGATTATCCTTACCGTGTCCTCGTCCGGTTCGGTTTCTACAACGAATAATATGGCTCCAGCAACGGCCCCTAAATATATCCACCGGGTTTCTTCCGTGGTGCTGTGCGCCTCGTCAAAAAAGTCAATCCGATCGGGATCGTAAAAAGCCCGAACCGCATCATTAAAATCAACTCCATGCTTTTTCAGATTTGCGATGTTCTTTTTTTCATCCCAAATAAACTTGAGTTGATTTTTCATACCTCTTTAATTATACCCCTATATAATGAGGTATGTCAAAGGTCTGAAAAATATGCTACACTTCCCGCATGACTACCCGGCAAACACTCGACGCAATCGCCGCCAAGCGCATCCTTATTCTCGACGGGGCTATGGGTACCATGGTCCAGACCTGGCATTTAACCGAAGATGATTTCCGGGGGAGCCGGTTTGCGGACCACAGGGTAAACCTTTCCGGCTGTAATGACCTGCTCTGTCTGACCCGGCCCGATGTCATTTCCGCTATCCACGAAGCGTACCTTGAAGCCGGGGCGGATATTATCGAATCGTGCAGTTTTAACGCTACATCGGTGTCGCTGGCGGATTACGGTATTGGGGATTTGGCGTACGAGATTAACGCTGCCGCCGCCGCACTGGCCCGCAAAGCGGCGGGCAGGGTTCTTTCGGGGCAGACGGTGGAAGCGTTCTGTTTTTCGGTGCTCCACGCGGACCCTGTGGCTTCAGCCCCTTGGTCTATCGGGCTCAACTGTTCCTTTTTATTGCAGTTGCGCCTTTTCACATATTATTTCTACGATATTCTGCTGCTTTTTTACTTAATTCTTCAACAGACATATTCTCGAATAAATGCTCTTGCCATTTTGTATAATCAAATGGTTCTTTCTGTATGAGCATTATAAATCGTTCAGCATCAACCAAACCCAAATTTTGTGCCAATGCTTCCATCCCTTCATTTCTAACAAGTGTATCAGTCCTCATTTTTATACTCCTAACATCCTGACAAAATTGATCGGATCGACAATGATGATATTGTCAATGGATTTTTTTAATATTTTCCCGTCAGTTGTTATAAAATAATTGCATTCAGCCTCAATTGCACACGCTAAATGTAATGCGTCTTTTGATTTTATGTTCTTTTGCATAATATTATTAGCCATAGCAATAATCTTGTCAGATTCGTTAATATCTACTTTGGCTATATTTTTCCATTTTAGTATCTGATTTTTTCTATCAGAAAATGGATTAAAAGACACTTCATAATCCATTACATAGGACCAAGCCAGTTCAAAAGTTTCCTGTAAAATTTTCTTTTGGACAAATGTCTTAGCTTCAGCTTCAAGGTAATTTTTTAGCAGAGTTTGATCATCATAAGGACGATTAAAAGCACAATTATCCAAATACAAACGATTACCCATGATCTTTATTATAACAGATGCATAAAAATTTTGCAAGCCCATATTTTGTTGTTTGCGTATGATTTTTTATACGTTTTTAACCATTTGGCACAATTGTATATACCGTGAAAGGTTTGCGAAATTTCATTCGCCAAAACCACAAATTTCAAGCAGTTTAACTGCAAAGAGCGGGTCACCATGTTCGGCGGTGCGGGACATGAGCGCGTGTATACCAACCATATTTGTTTCTATTCGTGCATGATATAGTTTTTCCGCTTCGTTTCGGTTGATATAGGCAAGTACGGTATACGCCTTTCTTTTTGGATTGAACCACCCCTCCGTAAAACGAATGCCAAAAAAATCCTCGTTTGATTCTATGCGGCTGTATTGATTAAAATGTATCGTTTCCGAAAAATCGTTTTTCGTTGAACCGGTTATTTCCTGATATTCGGAAATATCACTGCTGATAGCCTCCACCGTGGTATGAAAACGCCGTGACATTTCTATGAGCGCTTGTTTTTTTGCGTCTTCCGTTGTGGCGCCATTGCCTATTACCCATATATATTCACTGTCGGGATAGACGGATTTAGTGTTTGCAAACCACGCCGGCGCCCTATCCGGTTGCGCCGCAGCGGAAGCGGGATATGGTAAAAAAACGGCCAAAACCGCCAATGCCATAAGCGTCAAAATTACCGCTTTTCTCACAAAGCACCCCCTGACAGCCGGCAACCGTTCCGTTTTATTTTTTCTCTCCCCGTTTCTGTGCAGCTTCAAGGCCCTCTTTTGCCTCGGCATAGTCTGGATTGATTTTCAGTGCGGCTGTATAATCTGCAATAGCTTGTTCATACTTGCCTTTCCCGGTATATGCGTCACCACGATGCCTATAGGGGTTGGCAAAGTTTGGATCAATTCTTAAAGCAGCGGTACAGTCCGCAATGGCCCGATCATATTCACCTTTTTTGTTGTATGCTGCACCACGATTATTTAAGAAAATAGCATTGTTCGGCTCAATTCTGATTGCTTGGGTATAATCTGCGATGGCCAAGTCATAATCACCTTTTCCGTTATATGTAAAACCACGAGTATTAAAGGTTGAGGCGTTATTTGGATCAATGCTGATTGCCTGAGTGTAGTCCGCTATAGCCCGGGCATAATCGCCCTTCTCGACATACACATCACCACGCCAAACGTAGTTAAAAGCATAATCGGGCTCAATGCTGATTGCATGGGTAAAATCAGATATCCCCTGGTCATAATCGCCCTTCTTGACATACACATCACCACGCCAAACGTATTTAAAAGCATCATCGGGTTTAACGCTGATTGCTTGACTGGCATCCGCTATTGCCAAGTCATAATCACCCTTTTCGGCATATGCCTGACTACGATAGTAATAATAGTTATATACATCATTGGGACTGATTCTGATTGCCTCATTGTAGTCCGCTATGGCCTGATCATAGTCTCCCTTATGAGAATACTCTTTACCACGTAGACAATAGGCAAAGGCATAATTGGGATCGATTCTGATCGCTTGGGTGAAATCAGCTATTGCCTGATCCCCATGAGAGTAAATACCACGGCTGAAATAGGCTGACCGATTATTGGGATCAATGCTGATTGCCTTTGTCCAGTCCGCTATGGCTTGATCGCGATTACTCTCGTAAGAATCAGTATCACCACGTTCAAAATATGCATAACCACGTCCAACATACGCCTCACCGCGTTTGACATAGGCATCGGCATAATTGGGCTTAATTCTGATTGCCTCATTGTAGTCCGCTATGGCTTGGTCGTAATCGCCTTTGTCGTCACACTCAATTCCGCGCCAGTAATACGCCTCACCACGCTTGATATAGGCATCAACATTATCGGGGTCAGTTCTGATTGCCTCGGTATAGTCCGCTATTGCCTGGTCATAATCGACATTCTCGGCAACGGCTCCGGGGGCTCGCTGGTGACGGGGAAACAGCCGGTAAGCGCCATGCCCGCAAAGGCAATGATGAAGATTGCGCTCAGTACGTTTGGCTTTGACAAGCCCTTTTTGTAAAAATTCATTACTAACCTCCAATTTTCCTTGGTAACAAAGTTAAATGACGTTTGACCAACTGCCATGTGCGGGACAAAATGCCAAAAGATCTCCACTGTTTCCTAAGGCAATACAAGACATCCCTCTGGCTCTCTGTAAAGGGTTCGTGTTACGATGGGCATAATAGACCTATTTGATTATACCCCAGGTCTGAAAAATATGCTACACTTCCTGCATGACTACCCGGCAAACACTCGACGCAATCGCCGCCAAGCGCATCCTTATTCTCGACGGGGCTATGGGTACCATGGTCCAGACCTGGCATTTAACCGAAGATGATTTCCGGGGGAGCCGGTTCGCGGACCACAGGGTAAACCTTTCCGGCTGTAATGATCTGCTCTGTCTGACCCGGCCCGATGTCATTTCCGCTATCCACGAAGCGTACCTTGAGGCCGGGGCGGATATTATCGAATCGTGCAGCTTTAACGCTACATCGGTGTCGCTGGCGGATTACGGTATTGGGGATCTGGCGTACGAGATCAACGCCGCCGCCGCCGCGCTGGCCCGTAACGCGGCGGACAAGTTTTCCACGGCAGAGCGGCCCCGGTTCGTAGCGGGGAGTATGGGCCCGACTTCCAAAAGCGGCAGTATGTCACCGGATATGGACGACCCCGGTAAGCGGGCGGTTACCTGGGACGAGCTGGAAGCGGCCTTTTACGACAGCGCCCGCGGCCTTATCGACGGCGGCGCGGACCTGCTGCTGCTTGAAACCTGTTTCGATACCCTCAACGCCAAGGCTGCCATTGCCGCGATCAACCGGCTCCGGGAGGAACGGGCTGTAGACCGGCGGCCTATCGACATTCCCCTGATGATCTCCGCCACGGTTTCCGATGCGGCGGGTAGGGTTCTTTCGGGGCAGACGGTGGAAGCGTTCTGCGTATCGGTACTCCACGCAGACCCTTGGTCCATCGGGCTCAACTGTTCCTTTGGGGCGGAAAAACTTAAAGTCCATATCAGGGACCTTGCCGCCATCGCCCCGTGCCGTATCAGCGTCCACCCAAACGCGGGGCTGCCCAACCAGATGGGCGCCTACGACGAAACACCGGAAACCATGGCCCATCGTATGGAAGAATATTTCACGGAAGGGCTGGTCAACATTGTGGGGGGATGCTGCGGCTCTACCCCGCCCCACATTGCCGCTATTGCCGAAAAGGCAAAGAATTACCGGCCGCGGGTTATACCAAAGGCCAAGCCCGAAACCGTCCTCGCCGGGCTTGAGGTACTAAAGGTGTCAGCCACCGCTAAGGGCGCCGCAGGGCTTGAGGTACTCTCCGTAAACGGCGCTTCAGGCGCGGCAAAAAAGGTGCCTGGCACCACCGGTACAGATGCCTCCGGCAAGGTGCCAGGCACCTGCCCCGCCAAGCCGGGGCTTGTCAACATCGGGGAGCGGACCAACGTAGCGGGGTGCCGCAAGTTCCTCACGCTTATACAGGAAGAAAAATACGACGAAGCGCTGAGTATCGCCCGTGACATGATCGAAAACGGCGCAAGCATCATCAACATCGGCATGGACGATGCCCTGCTGGACGCCCAAACCGCCATGAAAGCGTTCCTCAACCTTGCGCTTTCGGACCCCGACATTGCCCGTGTGCCCGTGATGATCGACAGTTCCCGCTGGGAGGTGATCGAAACGGGCCTCAAGTGCGTACAGGGAAAGGCATTGGTCAACTCCATCAGCCTGAAAGAGGGTGAGGCCGAATTTCTCCGCCGTGCCCGCCGTGCCCGGAATTTCGGCGCCGCGGTGGTGGTGATGCTCTTTGACGAGCAGGGCCAGGCGGTAAGTTACGAGCGGAAAATCGAGATTGCGGGCCGGGCCTACGCGCTTTTAACCGGCGACGGCTTTCCCCCGGAAGACATCGTATTCGATCCCAATGTTCTTTCTATTGTAACCGGTATTCCCGAACACGATGTCTACGCCCTGAACTTTATCCGCGCCTGTTCCTGGATTCGGGATAACTGCCCCGGCGTGCAGATCTCCGGGGGTATCTCGAACCTCTCCTTCAGCTTCCGGGGTAACGATACGGTACGCGAAGCCATGCACTCGGTGTTCCTCAAACACGCGGTTGCGGCAGGGCTCACCATGGCGATTGTGAATCCTGCGGGGCTTATCTCTTACGACGAAATTGATCCCGAACTGCGGGATGCCGTGGAAGCGGTGATACTTGGGCAAGGCTCTAGTGAGGGTCCGATGGACTTTAGCCCAAGCGCCGCAGACCGTCTTCTAACATTGGCGCTAAAAATCAAGAATGATGGGCCGTCCAGCGGCGGATCGGGCAAGGCCAGCGGGTCCGGCGCTAACGAAAAAGCGGATACCACCAACTGGCGCACCAAGGCCCCCGCCGACCGCATCATTCACGCCATGATCAAGGGCATTGACGAGTACATTGAGGCGGATGTGCTGGAACTCCGGCCCCGGTACGAGCGTTCTCTGGAGGTCGTGGAAGGTCCCCTCATGCAGGGTATGAAGGAAGTGGGGGACCGCTTTGGCGAAGGGAAGATGTACCTTCCCCAGGTGATCCGCAGCGCCAGGGTGATGAAGAAAGCGGTGGCCGCGCTGGAACCTTTTATACAGCGGGAAAAGGCCGAGGCTGCGAGAAACGCCGCACCGGACAATGTCGATCGTGATGGTGGTGGCAACAGTAAAGGCTGCACTAATGGCGACAGCGGCAGCTCAAACATTGCCGGCGCCAATACTAACGCAAAAATCCTCCTTGCCACCGTTAAAGGCGATGTTCACGACATCGGTAAAAACATCGTCGGCGTAGTACTGGGCTGTAACGGTTACGACATTGTTGACCTGGGGGTGATGGTCCCCGCAGAACAGATACTGGAAACCGCCATCAAAGAAAAGGTCGGCGTCATCGGATTATCGGGGCTCATCACCCCATCGCTGGACGAGATGGTCAAAATCGCGAAGGCCCTGGAACAACAGGGGATCCCCATCCCCCTCCTTATCGGCGGGGCCACCACCAGTATCGCCCATACCGCCCTCAGGATAGCCCCGGAATATTCCGGCCCCGTGGTTTACGTGAGTGACGCGGGCCGTTCCGCAGAAGCCGTCCGCGCCCTCCTTTCGGATACCGCCCGCCCCCGGTTTCTGGAAACGCTGGAACGCCAATACCGGGAAGCAGCGGCGCTCCACGAAACCATTCAGGCTCACCGTGAACTCCTACCTCTGGAAGCCGCCCGGAACAACAGAATCACCCTCTCCTATACCGCCCCCGAACCGGCAGTTAAAACCATACAGGAGTTTACCGATTACCCCATCACCCGGGTCATCCCCCATATCGACTGGTCCGGCTTTCTCCACGCCTGGGATATGCACTCGACTGCCGGTTCCGCCGCAAAGGAGTCAACAGAAAAACTGTTGGAAGACGCCAAGGCGATCCTCGCTGCTATTGTTGATGAAAAACTCCTGTACCTCCGGGGCGTCATCGGCTTTTTCCCCGCCCTCTCGGAAGGTGACGATGTGCTGCTTTTCAACCCCAACAGTAATACTGCTGCTAATGCGGAAATTGCCCGCTTCTCCTTTCTGCGCAATCAGGAAAAGAAACGCGCCGGGGGGGCCAACCCCTGCCTTGCGGACTTTATTACCCCCGGCGGACAGCGTATCGCCAACAGTCAACACAAAACCGGCTGGCTCGGCCTGTTCGCCCTCAGCGCCGGGTTTGGGCTCAAGGAAGCGGAAGCCGAGTACAAGGCGCGGCATGACGATTACGGCGCATTACTGTTGGCCAGCCTCGCCAATAGTCTCGCCGAAGCCTTCTCAGCAGAACTGCATCTCCGGGTCCAGGATGAATTTTGGGGATACGGAAAAGGCGCAGATGAAAAACCGGGAGGAACAATAGCGGGCATACGTCCCGCCTTCGGCTATCCCGCCTGCCCCGACCATGAAGACAAACGTACTGCCTTTGAACTTCTGCAAGCGCAGAAACGCTGCGGTCTGGAACTAACCGAATCCGCCATGATCATCCCCGCAGCATCGGTGTGCGGCATGTATATAGCCAACCCCGGCGCGTACTATTTCGGTGCCGGTGCTGCCGGTGAAGATCAGCTTAAGGATTGGGCGCAGCGAAAAGGTATCAGTACGGAGGAAGGGCGCAGGCGGATAGGGCGGATATAAGGAGTAAGTGAAATGCCTATTTTGGGCTCTTGACAAAAATGTCATACGAAGTTTGGAATGGCCCAGCCGCGAAGTGGCTTTAAATAAGATTTTATCAACCACTACTTATAATTGTTATTTAATTTTATATAAATGGATAGTATATATACTAGCTTCTTTATAATATCGTCTAACCAAATTAAGCCCCAATGCTTCAGCATTTGTAATCTCCGCTCTTGAAAGAATGTATGTCCCCTTAAACTCATTGATAAAAACATCCATGTCGATATTAAGTTTTACAGGCGAAGTATTTTTGTTTCGCATTGGCTGATAGCTTAATTCGGAATTATATAAATACATTCGTCCTCCCCAGATGTCATAATAATGCCGTGCTTCCTCATTGGTTTCCAATTCTGGAGCTATTAGCGTTCTGAATTTTTGCATATACCTTAAAGGATAAGCGTTATTATACCCGTCAATGCAGTTAAACCCATTGTACATAAGCACCGAAGGATGATAACCGAATGCTACAACTTTTTCATCGGAATATGCAATGTCTTTTTTTATTTCAGCAAAAAGTTCCTCCGAAAAGAATTCTCTATAGGAGATAAAGCCATTAAATTCCCTTTGCGGGAATATTTTTTTTGCGATTCCCGTCTTAATAAAAACCTCATTAAACCATGTTCTAATCTGATCATTATATGAGACGGGACTGCATGCGATATATATAAATTGTAAACCAATAACAATAAATGAAACGATTTTCGGTAAAATTGCGGGAATAACCATCCGCTCTGATTTTTTGTGAAAAGAAAAGGTAATAGTGTCAATTTGCAAAATACAATTTATACAAAGTGCAAAGATAATGTACCAGATGACGCGATTAAATATCCAAATCCTCCCCCAATTAAAACCGGTTAAAATGTGAATATATTTACTTATAAAACCATCTATAATACCAGAATCGTATAATGCTGCAATACCAGAAAATACGACGACCAAAAATTCGAGGATAAATAGTAATTTTATTTTATTGTCCGTCTGTACTAATACTTTCTTCCAACGATCAAACATACTACCGGTTGCTTCCCTCATTAGAAAAAACATTTTTTGAAATGAAAATATCGAAACCATGCCCGCGATTGGCAGTACAATATACCGCTGCAATGAAGTTGCATGATAATATCCAGTTCCGCCATAGCTTATAAAGCCTCTTAAAAGCGTTTTTAGTCCTGAAATAACATCATGAGGTTTTAAATCAAAAATAGCGCGGTTCAGCGGTTCTTTTACCACAAACATCGCATAGAAAAGCCGCAGGTCAACCAGAACATAGCCAACACAAAGGACAAAAAATCCAACAACCAAATTTGGGTTGATTTTTTTGTTTTTTACGCTGATGATAATAGTGCCAATGAACCAAAAGGCACAAATAAAAATACCTATAGTTGCAAAAAAAGAAAAAAAGGGGTAAATCAAAACAAATAAAATTTTCCATGAAAACTTGATATTATTTGAAGATGCAAAATAATAAAAAACTACGATTATCAATGGTAAAGTACCAACTGCTATATTCCAAACCGGTATTACCGGTAAAATAGCATAACAGACACTGACACACAGTGATAATAACTGCGGCAGTTTTAATACTTTTTTTAACAATATATACATAGATAAAAAGCCAAATAATACTCCAAAAAAATAATTTAATGAATAAGCAACAAAATCATTTAAGGTGGAATATAATAAACTCGTAAATGAATAACCAAGCTGACTATAATATAATGTGGATAGTCCTTCAAAAGATTTTGTCGGAGCGTCAAATCTAAAAAACAGATGATTGTCATGAAACATTTTATAATAAAATTGATCCAAATTATCATGTACAGTAATAATCATATTGCGACCAAATACAATAAATGGTAGAAATATAAAGCATATCACGCCGATTATAATTATAAAAAAGAGTAAACCTTTTCTTTGCATCTTTTCCTCCTGTTTTTAAGCTCTGAATGCAACAAACCGTTGCCCTAGGTAGTTTATGCCCGTAAAAAGGCACATTCCCAAAAACAGTGAAATATTGTCCCGTATTTTCTGATTGTAGTTTCGCAAAATCCTGTATATTAGCGGTTTTGCGATACCATACGCCAACAAATACGAAACAATAATAGTGAGTGCGAACGCACATACCATAAAGACAGACCAGTTTTTAGCCTGAAAAGTAAAATATTTATTCAGGAAAAAACTGAGTATACTGGTAAGCGTATAATTCGCCGCCGATGAGATCCAGTAGCCGAGTCCCGCAAGATTGTATAAACCGAACATTATCGCCGTTCCGACAAACGTATTTATAAGTCCAACCAAAATGAATTTACCAAAAATTTTATCAAATATCATTTTTCAAGCCTTATGACATAATACGGTCTTTGTTTTACTTCCGTGTATGTTTTTGACAGATACGCACCTAAAATGCCTGTTGTAAAAAGCTGAACCCCTGCACAAAATAAAATAAGACAGGCCGTTGATGCCCACCCCGCTACGGGGTCACCCCAAATGGATTTGCGAATGACGATAAATACAATAAACCCGAGTGAAAGTAAAAATAACAAAACACCCAGTACAGAAGCAATTGCAAGGGGTTTTGTAGAAAAGGCAATAATACCGTCCAAAGAATATAAAAATAATTTCCAAAACGACCATTTTGTTTCCCCTGCCGCTCTTTGTATATTTTCATATTCAAACCATTTTGTTCTGAAACCCACCCACGGGAAGATACCCTTTGAAAATCTGCTTCTTTCCGGTAAAGAAAGAATAGCGTTTACGTAAAAACGATTCATTAATCGAAAATCCCTCGCGCCGTCCACTACTTCTATATCCGTTAATGTGCCCATAATGCGATAGAACATTCGGGCAAAAAATGATCTTATAGGCGGCTCACCTTTGCGAGTAACCCGCCGTGTGCCGGCGCAATCAAACGCACCGGACATAACCGGTTCCAACATTTGAGGAATAAGCGCAGGCGGGTCTTGTAAATCAGCGTCAAGGGTAACTACATAAAGCCCTGTTGCTTTTTGCAATCCCGCAAGCAGTGCCGCTTCTTTTCCGAAATTTCGTGAAAAAACAATATAGTGAACACGGTCATCATTTTGGCTGATTTCTTCAATGATTTTTGCAGTATTATCTTTTGAACCGTCATCAACAAAAATAATTTCGGAATAAATACTCTTTTGTTCAAGATTCTTTAGAATTTCATATGCTTCTTTGTAAAAAAGCGGGATTGATTCTTGTTCGTTAAAGCACGGAACCACAAGGGATAGCGTCACCATATCGCCCCCATTGCCGCACACGAGAGGGGCTTGACAAAGTCTAACGGAGGGTCATAATTCTCTTGGCTCTTGGCTCTTGGCTCTTGGCTCTTGGCTCTTGGCTCTTGGCTCTTGGCTCTTGGCTCTTGGCTCTTGGCTCTTGGCTCTTGGCTCTTGGCTCTTGGCTCTTGGCTCTTGGCTCTTGGC
>BNVD01000052.1 GCA_025997835.1 Spirochaetia bacterium | reverse complement strand
CCAGAAGGAAATCCGCATGGAACCCCGCCCGCAGTGATTGTGTTGGCGCGCTCCATTCGGACACGATAGCCGCTTCGGGGAACTCCGCGTCCAGCATCTCCCGGATGTTCCGCCACAGCTTTTGTGTGCCGCTATGGTGTTCATCATCGTGTTTCACGAGGGAATCGGCCATGTCTACCCTGAAGCCGTCACAGCCCGCCGTTCCGGCGGATGCCCCCGATCCGCCGCCCTTCAGCCAGAACCGCATGATGTCCTTGAGGGCTTCACGGGTAGCAATACTGTCGGGATGATCCATGGGAAGCTGCCAGCTTTCGGTGGGGTTCAGAAAACCGTAATTCAGCGCGGGCTGGCACTTGAAAAAGTTGAGGGCATACACCCCGTTCCGGTCCGCCTCCCCGCCGATAAAGCCGAAACCCTCCGCCCGTTTGAACCAACTGTCGGTCCAGATGTAACGGTTCCAGTACTCGTTGGGCTCCGCTTTTCTGCTTTCGGTGAACCATGCGTGTTCCTCCGACGTATGCCCCGGCACCAAATCCAGCAGTACCCGGATGCCCTTTTTGTGGGATTCGGAGAAAAGCCGGAACAGGTCATCGTTGGTACCGTAACGGCTTGCGGTTTTTTTGTAATCCCGCACATCGTAGCCCGCATCCTTAAAGGGTGAATCAAAGCAGGGATTGATCCAGAGCGCGTTACAGCCCAGCCCTTTAATGTAATCGAGCTTTTGAATGATTCCCTCAAAATCGCCGATACCGTCATTGTTGGTGTCATAGAAAGTCTGGGGATAGATTTCATAAAACACCGCGTCTTCTAACCATTTAGGCATACTGTACTCCTTATTTTTTATGCAACTCTACAGGTCGTTTGCGGCCCGCAAGGCTACCTTGTTCTTTTGAAAGCCTATAACTATTACCGTCAAATAAAACACCAGTATGTGGACGGTGGGCAGCCACAGTCCCAGGATGGCCACCAGAAATACCGGCAGGGTTGAAGAAAACAGTAAAATACCCAGCCGTTCCTTCATGCTCAGAGCGGTACCGGTCAATCGCTGTAAGCCGATATAAAAGGCGGCAGAAGCATAAAAGGCGGCCTGCAGAATCAACACCAGCACAAAAGCCATACCGAGAAGGGGCAGCATTATCTTTCTGCCGTAACCGTTCTGTATCATCAGGGCATTGAAATTGTCTGCCATGAACGTATTCTCATCAGCATTAGTAAAACTGTTCAGGGAATCCGCGGCGGGACCATCCGGGTTAATGCTTGCGGTCCCGTCGGGTTGCACCACGAGAAAGTCCTCTCCGTAGAGCCGGGAGAACACCTCGTAAGGCGCAATCTTCGCAATGGCAAACATCACCGGAAAATTGAGGCAGATAGTAATCAGCAAAAAATGCAGTACCAGCCGGCGGGTTGTCAGTTCCTTCAGTAACGCGGCAAACCGGGTGGCCTTTGCTTCGTTGGAAAAGAAAAAAGCGCCCAAACTCACTGCTTCAAAATACCGCTGCGTATCAACTTTCAAAGCCTCAAACTCCTGTCGTGCTGAACTAAAAACACGAAGAATTTTTAACCGCAAAGGCGACGAAGGCGCAGAAGGGAAGGGAAGAGAAGAAGCTTTTCTTACTTCTTCGCCTTCTTCGCCTTTGCGGTTATTCCTCTTCTTCCCTTACTCCCCCTTATTCGCCCCCGCGGTCAGCCCTTCGAGGAGGAACTTCTGGAACACCATGTACATGATCGTTATGGGAATGGCTACCAGTACGGAACCGGCGCAGAAAGCCGTAAAGTCACTGTTGGACCGGGTCAGGAGGTCGAAAAGACCGATTGCCAGGGTCCGCGAGCCGTCACGGTTGATCAGGTAGCGGGGCAGCATGTAGTCCATCCAGGGTCCCATGAAGGAGGTGACCGCTATGAAGAACACCATGGGCATGGAGAGGGGCAGGATGAGTTTGAAAAAGAGCTGTAACTTTGATGCCCCGTCGATAAAGGCCGCCTCGTCAATGGACTTGGGGATGTTGAGCATGTAGCCCCGCACCAGCCAGATGTTGCCCGGTATGCCCCCGGCAACGTAGATGATCACCAGCATGTTCAGGTTGTTGAGCATGTGGAAGTTCAGGGCCACCATGTACAGGGCGGTGAGTCCCAGGAAGCTGGGGAACATCTGTAACACCATTACTGCCAGGAGCCCTACCTTGCGTCCCTTGAATTTGAACCGGGCAAAGCTGAAGGCCGTCATGGTGTGGATTATCATTGAGAAGACCGTGGTCAACACCGCCACATACAGGGTGTTAAGGTACCACGCGGCGAATTTTGTTTTTTCAAACAGCCGGACATAGTTATCCAGGGTGGGGTTCGCCGGGATCATGGAACCGCGGCTGATGCTGTTTACCGGATTGAGGGATGAGCCGATCACCCACAACAGGGGATAGAGTACGACTATCGCCACGATAATCAGTTCGATATGTACCAATACACCGGTGACCACTTTTTTCACCGCATACGCTTTTGGTTTTTTCATTCAATAACCTCCATAATATATGGAGTTTGCCTTGGCAAACTCGAAGGGACTATGTCCCCAAGGACTTGCGTAAGCAAGTCCTACTCCTCCTTAAAGGCGCGGGTGCGCAGCAGGTTCCAGGTTGAGGCGGACGCCACAATCACAAAGATCAGGATGCTTAATGCTGAGGCGTAGTTGTACATGCGCTGGTCCAGGGTCAGCTTGAATATCCAGGAAATCAGAATATCGGTGGAACCGGCCATCTGGAAATTGGGATTGGGCGGGCCGCCGCCGGTTAGGAAGTAGATCATGTTGAAGTTGTTGAAGTTAAAGGTAACGCTCATCAATAGCTGGGGCGATGTGGAGGCCAGAATCGTCGGCAGGGTTATCACCCTAAACTGCTGCAGGAAGTTGGCGCCGTCTATCTGGGCGGCCTCGTACTGTTCCTGGGGGATCGTAATCAATACCCCGGAAATAAGGGCCATAAAGTAGGGGAAGCCCAGCCACATGTTTACCAGCACCAGGGAGAGCCGCGCCCAGAAGGGGTCCGACAGGAAGGGTATCGCCTGCGTGATAAGCCCGGCGTTGAGGAGTATCTGGTTAAAGGCGCCCTCCTGATTCAGCATGGAACGGAACACCATCATGGAGACTATGCCCGGTACGGCCCAGGGCAGGATAAAGATACTGCGCCAGAGTTTGGGCCACTTAACCAGTTTGGACCGGGTAAGCAGGGCCTGGATAAAGCCGAATATGTAGGCCGAAAAGGTTGCGAGGAATGCCCAGCACACGGTCCAGATAAAAATCTGCACGAAGGTGCTGCCCCAGTTTCCTATCTTTACGATGTTGAGGAAGGTTTCTACCCCGGTCCACTCAACCAGTCTGCGGGGCGGGATAAAGTTTGCGTTGTAGTTGGTAAAGGCTACGAGGATGGCAAAGATGATGGGTACTATCGATATGAACGCCACCAGCAGCATCCCCGGCGTGATGATGATGTACTCAAAGGCGCTGCTCCACAGGCTCTGGAAGTACTGAACGCTGGAGATATGCTTCCCCGCTTCAAGGAGTTTGCGCCCCCGGTACGCGTCTACGATGTTCCATATCCAGAACAGGGCGAAGATGAGCAGAACCACCACCGCGAGAATACCCGCCAGCATGAGCATGATCGAATGATCATACACCAGGGTCTTGGAGCTTTCCCTTGGGATTGTGCCCAGACTAAAAAGGCCCCAAATGCCTTTGGTAAAGAAGCCCGCGTTACGGAAGGTCCGTTCCGCCTGACCGGTGAGTACCGCGAGGCTGCCGGTACAGAGTTCAATCCCCGCAAGGACCACCTGAAAGACAAAGAACATCAGCCCTTTGAGCTTCTGCTTGTTCAGGCACTGGCCGCTGCCCCAAATTACGGCGGAACAAATCGCGCTTATATACCTCATATTTCCCCCTATCTCTTTTTTCCGGCCACGGCCAGACTGGTATCGAAGGTTTCCATGGCCTTTTGCTGGGCCTGGGGAACCGTAAGCTGATCATCCCAGGTAAAGGTAAAGAGGGCTTTTTGGGCGTCCCAGGCCTGGCTCATTTCGGGGATGATGGGCATGGGGTCCGCGTAAGGCGCCTGCTCCTGAATTCCCTTCATATATACATCGTCCCTCAGCCCCGGAATAGTGCTGATGTCCTTCCATGCGGCCATCTTGCCGGTTTGTTCGTAGAGTATGGTTTCCCCCTCAAGGCTCGCCAGGAAATCCACAAAGGTAAAGGCCGCGTCCATCTTTTTGGAATAGCTGGACACCGCCGCGACGATGTTACCGCTAAAGCACCGGGGCTGATTCCCGTTGATGGTGGGCAGTTTGGTAACCCCAAAGTTGATGCCGTTCTTCTTGGCGTCATCGATCCCCCAGGGACCCACGATGGTAAAGGGAACTTCACCCCGCTGGAAAGCGCCCACGGTGGAGTCGTAGTTGGCGTCCGCAACCTTGACGTTGTAGTACTTCTTGAAGCTGTGGTGGAATTCCACCCCCCGCCGGGCCGCCTCGCTGTCCCAGCCGGGGTTCCGGTAATCGTCCATGTTGGGGCCGAAGAGTTCCATCCCAAAGGCGGTTAAAAAGAAGTAGTTGGTATAGGAATCGTCCACCGCCCAGCGCAGGGCCCATTTGTTTGCTTGGGGGTTATTGTAGGATTCGGCAAAGCGCTGGATTTCCTCGAAGCTCCTGGGTACCGGGGCGCCGCCCAGAAGGTCCTTATTATAGAAGAAAGCGATGTTTTCCGTTGATATGGGCACCGCGTAGAGTTCCCCGTCCGCAGTACAGGTGGAAAGGGAGGCCGTAAGGATCAGGTCGTTGTATTTTTCCCGCAAATCTGCGGGAACGGGCTCCACAATGCCGTCGTTAATGGCCAGCCCTATGTGGTCGTGGGGCATGATATACACGTCCGGGCCGATGTCCGCCGGGCCGTCCAGAGAAACCTTGCCCCGTGTATCCACGGACCCCACGTTCTGGTACTCGATCTGGATGTCGGGGTACTTTTCATTAAAGGCGGCGATAACCTCCTCCGCCCAGCCGTCATTGTCCAGCCACACCAGCAGGGCATCATTTTCCTGTACGCAGGCCATCAAAATCAGCATGGCCGAAACCGCGCACCATAAAAACGGTATCTTTTTCATTCGATTCTCCTTTACCCTATACCCTGTTACACCTATTTTCCCAGTATAGTATGGTATCCCTCATGGGGCAAGGTTTTTTTCTCTGCCCGCAGGAATTCAAAATTTAACCACGGACCTCCTTTGCGTCATCTGCGGTTTCTTGGCGTTCTTTGCGGTTTACTGTTTTTTCTGTTTCTATTATGCATAGGCGAAAAAATTTATTTTTTTGTAATTTGGCACAAAAGGGATTATACTATAAAAGGTAGTATATTTAACCAGGAGGATTGCCATGATGAGTCAAAATGACGTATTCACCCTAACCCGAAAATCAGGAAGATTGATTTCCGGCCTTGCCCTGCTGCTGGTGATAGCCGCAGCGCTGCTGGTTGGCAGTTGTAAGCACGGCAGCTCAAGCAGTAGCGGGGATCCCGCTCCCACCATTACCGGCGTGACCGTAACTCCGTCAACGCTTATTGCTACGCGGGGCGAGTCCAAAATCAAACAGTTCACGGCGGACGTAACCGGAACGGGTAATTTTGACAAAACGGTAATATGGGGTCTTTCGGGCGTTGGGAATGACGGCGCATCGAGGGAGGTGCTTTCCAAATTTACCCAGGCTGGTGTATTGACCATCAACGCAGGCGAAGACGCGGCGCTGAAAGAGTTGAAGTTTACGGCCGTTTCCGCAGCGGATCCCGCCAAATCCGCTGTTGCCACCATAACCTTTCGCGATGCGAGTGAGGTGTATGACTCTATTCAACTTGTAGGCATTAACGGTGGGAATACACCCGTTAATGTTACCGCCAATGAGGACGGCCTCTTTACTTACGATAAAGTGATAAGCGAAGCAGAGGGTTCCGCCATGTTCAATATCAAACTGATCAAACAGAGTGATACTAAATGGTTCGCCCCCGGTGTTGATGGGACCCTGGCGCTTGGTTATGAAACTCCTCTGGGTGACCCGGTTGCCGCTGAACCCTCCGTAAAGTGGAAAATCAACGGTGCGGGAACCTATACGATTACCCTGGACCCCTATAACAAGACCTTAAAGCTCACCGGTACGCTGAATAACCCCGCGCTGGCGCCTACCGTTACCGGTGTGACGGTAAACGGCCCTGCCAAGGTTGATAAAGGCGCCGGCGGCCACCAGTATACCGCAGGAGTAACCGTTACCAACGGCGCTCCCCAGGCGGTAACCTGGAGTGTTGCACGGGAATCAGGAAACCTGGCGGATGGTACCGCCATAAACGGGACAGGCATTCTGACCGTGGCCGCAGCCGAAGCGGTAGGGAATTTGATCGTTACCGCTGCCTCGAATTTCGATACCACCAAAAAAGGTTCCATGACCGTAATTGTGCAGGAGCCCGCAAGTGTGCCGACCGTGTATAGCATTGCGGTAAGTCCGAAAACAGCATCGGTAGAGCAGGGAAAAACCCAGGCTTTTATCGCCGTGGTTGAAAAATCCGGTTTTGGGGACACCCCCGCAACCGTTACCTGGTCCCTTACGGGCAATGATAAAGCCGGTACCAACATTGAGCAGGATGGTACCCTCCGCATCGCCCGGGATGAACCGGTGGGCGTGAACAAACTGACCATAAAGGCGGAGATCACCACCACAGCGAGTGGAACAAAATCCGATACCGCCACGGTAACCGTAACCCAGGGCACTCTTGGCGCCCTTTGGATTGTGGGTACCTCCTTTACCGGCGGCTGGACTGAGCCAACTCCCGAAACGGGAATTGGTACGGCCATGACCCTTGAGGCTGACGGAACCTTCACCTGGACAGGGAATGTGCCGGCAACCCCCTCATACTTCCGGTTCAGTCCGGACAACAAAACAAATTGGGGAGATCTGAAATATGGGGACTGGTATGTACCCGCAGATGGGGCAAATAGTGGTGTGGTGCTTGGCGCGGCCGGGAACCCGGTAAAGTTTCAGACCAATGATGTTGATTTCAATTGGGTAATAACCAACCCCAGTACCTACAAGATTACCGTAAACCCGCAAACTTTAAGTTTCACTATTGACGATACTCGCGGGACGGCCGGCGGGATAACCGTTACTGTTCCTAATCCCGTCACGACCCCGGCGCTTGGCTTTACACCGCCGGCTAATCTGGTGATTCACAAGACCGGCGCCGGCGACAGGAGTCTGAACTTTACAACATCCAACGCGGACTACACCTATAGTTGGAGCGTGGACGGCGGTACACCGGTAGATGGCGCCACCTTTAATGTTAACGCGGCCAATTACGCGGTTGGCGGCCATTCAGTAGTGTTGATAGCGAAGAAGGACGGCGTCCCGTGGTCGCCGGCGCCAATAGCCTTTACGGTAGAAGCGAACTAGGAGGACAGCATGAAAAAGACGATACAATTTGTTAGTGTAGTAACGGCACTTATGGCCGTTCTGTTAATTGCGGGTTGTTCCAATGTGTTGCAGGCGCCGGACTATCCGGCGCCTCCGGCGGGGAAGGGCTACGTCAGGGTTGGCGTTGATTCCGACCTTGATAGTTCAAACAGCCGCACCCTGCTGCCCGCCGCCCCGGTGTTTACCAAATACGACCTGGTATTTACCAAGGGCGAGGATACGGTGACCGAGACGGTGGAAGCTGCGGACCTGTCATCGAAAGCGGTGGCCCTGGATGCGGGAACCTGGACACTGCGGGTTGACGCCTTTATCGGGGGTGTCGTAGCCGCCACGGGAACCGCAAGCTCCGATGTGGTAATTGCCACCGGACAAACAACCGGAGCAAGTGTCACCCTGGCGTTTGTTACTCCTCTGGAAGGGAACGGAACCCTGGATTATGCCGTAATCAACAACAGCGGTATTACCGTGAATGAGGCCAAAATCACCTTAACAGCATTGTCCGCATTACCCGCGGACGTGATCCCTCCCGGTGACATCATCCTGAATTTCTTCGGCTCACCGCTCAAAGCGGAGGGAACGCCGTCCATACCATCGGGTTATTATCTGGCCGCAGTAATCCTTTCCGGAGGTGGGAAGCAAGCGGTCAAGGCCGATGTTATTCATATATACAATGGTCAAATCACGGACCTGAAAGGCTGGACATTTGCCGCGGCGGATTTTCATACTGCCCTTGATAAGGTTTGGCTGGTTCATAAAGACGGCCCCGCGGATTGGGTGTTTGGCGCCGATTCCGAAACAATAGTACCGGACGAATACGGGAACTTTGTTTGGGAAGGTTCTGTAGTTGCCGATACGCTGTTCAAATTCAGCCATGCCGCTACAGCGGGATGGGACAACAAGTGGTGGGGAGACTGGTTTGCGCCGTCGAATCTGACAAACGATAGCCCGGTAAGCGCCGGTAACAACTACGACATTATTTTTGTACGCGATGCGCAAAATGCTTCTGCGAAAGTATGGAAATTTGGATCCGCCGGTTATTACAAGATTACTCTGAACCCCTATAGCATGAAACTGCTGGTTACGGCTCCTGTTATTGTTGAGCATGTAACCATAAACGGGTCCGAATCGGTCGCTCAAGGCGACAACAACATACAATACACCGCAACGGTTACCGGGAAAAATAGCCCCGCCCAGGGTGTTACATGGGAACTTGCCGGGTCTTATGCCGCAGGGACCGGTATTTCCTCCGATGGAAAACTGAGCGTTGATTTAACGCAAACCGGGACGGTGACCATCAAGGCAACATCCACGGTTGATACTGCTATATCCGGTACGAAAGATGTGGCCGTTCTTGGAGCGGGATCGCCAATTGTGTACGGTATTGCGGTAGACGCGCCTCTTGTAGGCGGGAGGGCGGAAGTTGCCCGGGGTACCAACCTGGTGTTTACCGCCGGCGTTACTGTTGGAAACGGCGCCGCAACAACCGTAACCTGGACAGTAAAAGACAAAGACAATAATGTTTTAACATACACAGATAGCACTACCACCGGGATTATGACATCCACAACCGGAACCAGTCCTACCGCCACCCTGCATGTCGCAGTCGGTGAAGCATCGACAGAGCTGACCGTTACGGCCGCGTCTTCGGTGACCGGGTTTACCAGTGTAACGGGCTCTAAAACGGTTCATGTGAAACGGTATGGCGATGTGTATGTAATTGGGGATGATTTTGGCACATGGCCTGCTACTCCAACCGCTACATCGGGCACTAAAATGACCTACGCGGGGGCGAATGTTTACACTTGGGAAGGGACGACTTCCCTGAATCTCAATAAGACATTCAAGTTCCACGATGATACGGTGAACAACAGTTGGAACAACGGAAACTGGTTCAATGCAACCGGTGATAAGGGGACAAGCAGCGGGACTAAAGATGTACTCGCGGAATCCGCCAGCGGCAACAATAACGCATGGACTGTATCGTCCGCCGGTAAGTACACCATTTCGTTGAATACTGAAACCTTAAAGGTAACCTTTACCCAAATTCCCGAAGTTACCGCTATTACGGTGAATGGTCCTGCCGGCATAAGGTTTGGCGGAAGCGCTGTCTTTACCGCTGTTTCCGATGCCACTCATGGAGCAACCGGTGTAACCTGGTCGGTAACTGGAACCCCAGGCTCGGCAAGTACCACGCTTGTACCGGATGGAACGGACCCCCTTAAAGCCACCCTGACCATTGGCGCTGATGAGACTGCGGCTACCCTGGGCGTTAAGGCAACATCTACGCTGGACGGCTTTACCGGTATATACGGCGAAAAAACACCGGTGTCGGTAGGTCTTGGCAATGTGTACATAATCGGTACTGATTTTACCGGCGCATGGGCCAGTGCTGACTCTGGAACGGTGATGGTAAAAGGCGCAGGCGGACTGTATACCCTGACAGCTGTTTCCATGACAAGCGGCAGCACCTTTAAATTCCACGATGATACGGTGGAAGCCGGAGCGAATAAGTGGAATACCGGAAACTGGTTCAACCCGTCCACTACCGGCGGTTCAAATGACCCAACCGGCGGTACTCAACCCAAGACCGTTGTTGCGGATACCAGCAGCTATGCCGAAAACTGGATGGCCTCCGCTACCGGTAAGTACGATATCACCCTGAACACAGCGGCCCTAACCGTAACCTTTACCCCCATCCCCGAAGTTACCGCGATAACGGTAAATGGTGACGCAACGGTGTTTAAGGGCGGGACTGCGACCTACACCGCCGATGTTGCCGCCACCCACGGGGCTTCGCAAGCGGTCACCTGGAGCCTGTCGGGAAACAGCAGCGGCAGTACCACAGTCGCTGCGGCTACGGGTGTTCTCACGGTAGCGGCTGATGAAACCGGGCCCCTGACCATTACGGCAGCCTCGACGCTGGCCGGCTTTACCGGCGTGTCCGGGCAGAAAACGGTAACGGTAGATACCGCAACCGAGCAGGACCTTGCGAACGCGGCCTGGGCAAGCGGCAATAGTTACACCCTTTCGGCAAATACAGCCATAACCGGAGCCGGTACCTTTGTTGTTCCGGGGGGCAAAACCCTGGTCATCCCCGCAGGCTTGGCAATCACAGCGGGCAACCTTGTACTGGGAGAGGGTACCTGGACGGCTACCAGAGCGAATACTACCCTTTCGGTAGATACGCTTAAGTTGGGCCCGTGGGATCCGGATCCCTATTTTGGTAATGGTGACTACACCGCTGGAGCGGTTTTGGCCGGCGGTGATGCTGAAACCAATACCTATACCGCATCGGGTGGAACAGTCACCCTGGCGCAAAATGGTACGGGTAACCACTCCCTTACTATTACCGGCTCGGTTCCTGCCGCAAAACTGACCCTTGGGGCAACCGCGCTGCTCTTTGTAAAAGCGGGCGAGGCCGTAACGATTGCTAACTCAACGCTTGTTACCGGGCCGTTCCTGGATATTGGTCCGGGTACATGGAAGGCAACTAATGCGGGTGTTGATATTTACACAAACACGATTAAGCTGGGCAGCGCTCTGAACGCCAAATTCGGTCTGGATGACGGAACCGCAGCTACGGTATTGGCAGGACCGTTTGAAGGCGGTAAAAATACTTCGAATACGGGGTATGGCGCTACTGGCGGAAAAGTAACGCTCAGTCAGACCGGCAATGATCTTGTCATCACAGGCGCGAACAACAGTGCAAAACTGTACCTCTGGTCTACTGCGGGTATCTGGGTAAAGGCCGGTTTGACGATCGATACCGTTACCGTCAGTATGGCAGATAACGATACGAGCAGTTGGACCTCAGCTCTTTACCTCGCAGATGGTTCGAGCGGTATTACTCTTGCCAATGCAAACAGCAAGATTATATTGCTTACTAATGGTGGTGGTGAGACCATCCAAACCAGCTGGTGGGGAGGTGGTAATGCAGTTACGATTGGGGCGGGTATTGCAGCGGTAAGAGTCAACGGCAGCGATCACAGGATAATCTCCTTAACTGGTACAGACGGTGGTACTAATACTATTGAAGAAAATGTATCGTCAGGAGCGGCCTGGGTTGCAGGCGGGATGAACCATGATGGTTAATGTCCGCTAATAGTGTTGAATTTCCCGGAGACCTGCGGCCCAAGGCCCGCGAGTCTCCGGGCGATCCGGGGCGTGAGGACTAATTCCTGCGCCTCCGGGTTATCTCTCAACCCCTGACGATCTAAAAAAAAGGAACCAACTGATGCATAAGCCAAAACCAGTGTCCAAACTATTCCGCAATCTTTCAACAGGAGTGCTGTTATTGGCAGTACTAACCGCCGCC
>BNVD01000051.1 GCA_025997835.1 Spirochaetia bacterium | reverse complement strand
CAAGGGGAAAGGTACGATATATGGAGCAGTAACACTGCTCGAAGACTATTTGGGTGTCCGCTATTATGCCTTAAAAATAGCATCTATTCTGGCGGCCGCCAGTTCTAACACTTCAGGGTTTGTTAAACACCATTGGCTGGCAGCCCCGGGGCGGCGTTCACCGTTAATAAGAGCATAATATTCGGGATGCGATTCCCCGTATTGCGCAGCAGGAAGAATACTGTTAAACGTATGCACCCAAAGGTTGTCCGCAAAAACTTCGTTCGGTTCGTCCAGGCGATGCCACAATTTATATACGGGGTCTTTTATGCTATAGCCCTGGGTTTGACGATACCGGAAAGAAGGGTTATCAATTTTGTTGATTTTTGCGGGTAGCGCGATGTTTTTTGTTTCGGTATATACCGGCATATTTTCGGCATAATAGCGGACACCCAAATAGTCTTCGAGCAGTGTTACTGCTCCATATATCGTACCTTTCCCCTTGCCGCCTACAATGCGTATATATCCGTCTTGTGTCGAAATGAAGAAGCCATCCTCTTTTATCTGTGATGTATCAAGATTTTTAAGGGGCAGCTGAAAATCGCCGATAAGTATATCGCCTTTTTCTATTTTTGAATCATCCGGGATAATAGCCAGTTCCGCTCCCGATATTCGTTTTAGAAAATCCTGCATCAGGTTTGCGGCTTGCATAGCGGTACTGTCTTCCTGATTAACCACAATCCGTGCCTGCGGTTTGCCATTCTTTACCACTGCCAATTGGCAGGAAGTAATCAACGGGATGCAGTACAAAAATAACAGGCTGTGCCTCATAAATCCCTGGCTTAGCTGTCTTCACGACACTGCACAAAGCCAAGGGAGTCTATTCGCCGCTGGTGGACCTGAAGCCGGCGCTTGAAACCGGCAAAGTCTCCGGCGGCGGGGGACCAGAACGCCTCGGCAAGGGCGCAGAGCCGGGGGAAAATCATATATTCGGCGTTCATGGCGGAATTGATGACTTCCGCCCAGAGGTTCCCCTGCCCCCCCAGCACCCGCTTGGCCTGTTCTTCGGTCATTTCCGGGTACACCAGGGGGATTTCATAGGAATTCTGAAGCGTGGTTGACCTGTATGCCGCACCAGGCCCATCGGGATCTTCAACTTGCCTGAAATTGATGTACGCGCCCTGGTCGCAGGGAGTCATGATCAGACTACGGCCCGCAGCCGCCGCGTCGACTATCAGTTTTTTATCCATCCAGGACCGCCAGTACATAACGATCATATCATCGGGCAGGGCGGTACATTCGCTGTCGTTCATCCCCTCAAGCACTTCGTCCCAGCCGATGGCGGTTTTTCCCCGTTCCGTCAGCATTTGGACAAAGCGACGGGTCAACCATCGCTGTAGCTGGCGGGGTTCATTAAGTTTCAGTTCCGTCATGCGTTGCCGGCACTTTGGACAAGTTTCCCAGCGGGCGGTAGGGGCTTCGTCCCCGCCGATGTGAACGTATTTTCCGGGGAACAGCCGCGAGAGGGAATCAAAAACCGCCGCAACAAAATCAAAGATCCGGTCGTTGCCGGCGCAGAGTATGTCTTCAAATACGCCATGCCGGTACTCGACCTGATAGGGACCGCCGGTACAGCCCAATTCGGGGTAGGCGGCCAGGGCGGCAACCGTGTGCCCGGGGAGGTCCACTTCGGGTACCACTGTGATATGGCGGGCAGCGGCAAAGGCCACAACCTCGCGTATCTCGTCCTCGGTGTAAAAGCCTTCGTCGTAGATTTCTTCCTGCCGGTAAGGGTTCCGGCGCTTTGAGGCCTTTTCCGCAAGCAGGGGATATTCCGGCACGGGCAGCCGCCAGCCCTGATCGTCGGTCAGATGCCAGTGGAAGCGGTTAATGTGGTGCAGCGAGAGGGCATCGATAAGTTTCTTGATAAACGAAACCTGATAAAAATGCCGTGAGCAGTCCAGCATAAAGCCCCGCCAGGGGAAGCGGGGGGCGTCCTCTATTTCCACGCAGGGAATTGCAAAATGGGTCTGGGGATTTTTGACAAAAACGTCCCCGGTATCACCGGAGAGAAAGAGCTGCCGCAGCGTTTGCAGGCCATTGTACATACCATCGCCATCGGCAGCCGCAAGATCGATCCGGTTGGCAGCCACCCGCAGACGGTACCCCTCGGCGGGGATAGCCCCGTCTTTGGCGCACATAATCTGCGGCGGACTACCGGAAACAGCCCCGTACCGTGCGGACAACTGCCCGGAAAACACGCCTGTTTCTTCGGCAAAAGAACCATCACCGGAAATTCCGGGGATTCCGTCACATTCAAAAAAGCCCTCCGCACATTCCTGCTTCAGGGGGCGGGGTACAAGGGCCAAAACCGATTCCATCTTGTTGTTACTCATGTTGACGATCTTAATACGTTAGTTCGGCTTTGTCTAGGAGCCCGCGGACACTGCGTGTCCGATTGCACTTGTGAATGTGCGACCGTACACGGTCGCCTTGCGCTTGAGGCCGCAAAAAACCTGCTATTAACGGGCTCCTGCAGAACCTTCGTTTCTGAGCGGAGTTTGCAGGGTAAAAAACGCCATAAATGGCGTTTTTCTTTATTGAACTGCACGAAGTGCAACAAACTCCCAGAACGTAATGGCATACTGCCCGCCGGGAGTGTTGTACTAAAGTTTCATCGGAAAATTTTCCTCCGGTGAAGGACAGGATACCAAACACGCACACACAAAAGTAGGTAACGCCCTATTGTCCGCTCCCCACAGGGAAGTCAGGCGGGGCAAGGCAGAACATCAGCGTCTCCCCCAGATGCATATCGAGCTTTAGTTCGGTGATATTGCTGCCATAACTGCGCCGCCGGTAGACCTCCCAGGGGCTTACCGGCTTTTTGAAGCGGATCGTGCGCTCCCCGCTGTCTTTGGCGTGAACCGTAACGAAATTCTCGTTGGCGTAGATGCAATCATCGTTATGCGAAAAGAGGTGGCAGCCAGCATATTCCGCCAGGGACCGGATTAAGTCGGAGCGGAGAATCTGCGCCGCGCAGTACACGCTGGTAAAGCCCTTGTACGGTTTTATGGCGTAGGCCGGCTTGCCATTGATGCAGTAGCGGCCCAGTATTTCCGCCTCGCCGTCTTCTTCTATATAAAAGAAGGGATTGGCATAAGGCGAGAGGTTTATGGGAGTAAGCCACACGTTGCTGTGTACGTCCCGGTCAATGTACCCGTAACGGCGGCAGGGATCGCCGTAACGGAGCGCGGGATGGCTGCCTGAGATCTTGAAACGGGGAGAGCAGGTGTCGTCGATGCGGCCGGTTTTAAATCCCGTTAACGATTCAATGTAGGCGTTGTCCATCTTTTTTTCTTTGCCGGGACCGGGATATGGATCGATAAAACCCGGCGCGTAGAGCCAGAGTACCGTGGCTCCGTTGCGGGCCGCCTTTTGGTGTATCGCTTCGCGCTCAGTTTGGGTAAGGCAGAACAGGTTGAGCATGATGTATACCTTGTAATCGGGCATATCGCCGCGGCTCATGTCGTCGTGGAAGTAATAATCAACCGGCGCGCCGATGCGCTGCAAATCGGAGCTGCGGTAATAGTCAAGCATACGGCAGTCTGTCTCGATTGACGCGTAGAAGATACTTTCCTGATCGTAGATGAGGGCGATCTCGTTTTTTTTGGTACGGTCAAGGGAATAGGCCAGTTCCGCTATTTCCTGCTGGCGTTTGAAAAGGGCGTATATGTCCTTATGCATATAGCGGCCGCTTTCGGCGTGTTGATCAAACCACCAGGCGAAGATGTCCTCGCAGATGTTGCGGGCAAAATCCCGCTTTAACGTGTCGATGGAATCGGTAATGGTGTACAGGCCCATCGCGTCGCGGTAAAAATCATTTTCCAGATGGGTGCGGCTGTCTTCTTCCACCACGAAAAACTGGTTACGGAGCCGGAAGGAATCCTGCATTTCCCGCTGGGCCACATACCCGCCGGGCTCGCGGTTATTGTACACACCCGGCGCGGCAAGAAAATCGCAGTAACCGGAATCCATGATCGCCAGTGTCGCGCCGGCGGTGGAGGCGTTGTAAAAGTCCGTACAGCCGTAGGAACCGTAAAACGCGCCGACCAGTTTCCCCTCATAACGCTGCTTTACTATTTTTGCAAAGTGAATGATGGCGTTGGCCGTGGCGCGGTGCCATGCGTAGAAAAAATCCGCGACAAAATTATACCGGTCCGCGTTGAGCAATACCCCCAGGTTATACTCCGATGACGGGTTATGGTCCAGCTCTTTCCCGATGATCCGCTCCGCGCTTTCCATGTAGTGCAGGGCATCGAGGATCTTCTCGTCAATAGTGATGTAGCGCCGCTCGTTCAGGTTGGGAATGGGCGGCTTGTCAAAGTCCGCAGCGGGATCATTCCAGGCCGCGCGCAGGTTTTCTACAGTTCCATATTTTTCCCGGAGTATCCGCGAATATTCCCGCAGAAAAGGCGGGCTGAAATCCCCATACCGCCCGCTGCCCCATTCATGGATCGAGTTCACCGGATACCATTCCGAGGTGCCGCCCGCCGCCAGAAAATAACCGATAACCCGGTCCGCGAAAGCCGTTTTGTCCACCGCGTCGCAGAATTCCGTCAAGGCAGCGGCGGCATCAGTGCGCCAAAGCTCCGAGGCGAAAGAATACATTCCCGGTATACGGTCCTCGTGAACTTCACTTGCCAGAATACTTTCCTGTTGGGAGCCGTCGTTGTAGGTCATCAATTCTTCGCGGTGGTTCATCATCCAGTCCACCGGCGGGTGCAGGCCAATCCGCACGATGATCCACGCGTCCGGCACTTCGCGCAAAAGGTCTTCGGCGTTTTTGCTGAAGACTTCAAAGCCGCCCGGTTCACGTCCTTTTATACCGGGACGCAGCCAACTGGTATTCGCCATAAGAAAAAATATCTTCAAGCCCGACTCGCCCAGTGCCTTGATATAATCCGGTTTTTTGATGCGGGTAGTCATCGCCATGGGCGGATACGCCTTGCCGTCGATCATAACGGCGGGGGCGCCGCGGTACTGTTCAATTTTCGCGAAAGCCATGGTGTACTCCTCCTTTCGGGTATTGTCAGATACTTTCTGATGTTTTTCAAGGGCAAACCCGTGGTTTATATTCTTCTTAGTTGTTACAGGCTCCTAGACAAACAGGCAGCATATACTATATAATAACCCTATGAAAAAAGATCCAAAAATGATAGTTGCTATCGCGGCGGCGGCCTCGCTTATTGTGGGGCTATTGATCGGGTTTGCCCTTGCCGGAAATTCAAAATTGACGGCAGACGGCAAAAAGAAAAAAAACGGTCCCGACCCGGAATTTTACACACTGCAATTCAGGGAGCGGAACCTTGCCCTTGACGCGGAATTGGTGTACCGGGGAAGTTACCAGGCGGATGAGAACTGGATCGCTGAAAAGGGGAAATACTTTACCAAAACCGGGGATCGATTCTACCATGTACGCGAAAATTATTACGGCCTTAACGGGGTACAGGGCGCGGCCGGTTTCGAGCTTCACTGGCAAGAGGATACCACCTTCAATGCGGTGCGGCTTAATGAAAATACGGATAATGTGGCATTGTTCCGCCTGTATGCGCTGAACGGCGAAAAATGGGAGATGATCTACGAGCAGGACAGAATCAGCACAGAGAATATCTGTTACACCGGGGAAATTACCACCAAAGCCCTGCGCCTGGAACTGAACGACACCATCGAATATGTTGAGCTTGAAACCATAGGGGTATATCACCTTAACCAATATAAAAGAAATGACTTTAAGGTTTCACAGTACCTCAGAATGGATAATCTCGATATTGTGGAGCGGGTGGGCGATTCGGGATTTTCAGGATATTACGATGTGGTCACCGATGTAATTGTTTTTGACGCGATTTATCTGGATGCCGATGGTAAACCCGTATTCTCAGGCGATCCCGCAGGCGGTGAGGAAAAATTTGCCGCCAACCTTAACGCGCTTAAAACCATCATTGGGGCAAGGCCGGTGCGTATTTGGGCGACGGTTTTCTTTGACCAATATAAAGTTTCGCCCGCAGGTGACCGCTATAGAGACCTTGATACAACCGCAGATATGCTTCTTGCCAAACGGGACACGGTTAATGCCGCCTTAAAAGCGCTTGTGGATACGTATGGTCTGTATGGAATAGACTACGATTGGGAATTCCCCGAAACGGAAACCCACTGGACGGCATACAATCAAATTCTCTGCGACACTGCCGGTTTTACCAAAGTGTCGGTAGCAATATCGCCCTGGAGATTTGGCGCGCCGGCTTCGACGGTTGAAAAAATCGAACATTTCAATGTGATGTTCTACGATCATTTTGATAACCGGGGACACCACAGCAGTATGATGTCGGGCGGGTATGAAAGTCTTCACTATATGTACAAAAAGCTGACGCATATCCCGAAAGAAAAAATATTGCTTGGCATCCCCACGTATGGCCGTACCGTCAACCGTTCGGGAAACGCGTGGCCTGAGTACAAAGACTATGTGACAAAAACGGCCGCCGGCTACGAAGGGAAGCTTGGAAAGTGGACCAACCGTATTGATGAATTTGTTTATTTTGAAGACGGCGTGGAGAAAAAGGCGCGCGCGTATCTGAACGGCTACGGCATTGTGCGCGATAAAACGCTTTTTTCCCTGGCCTCGGAACTGGGCGGTCTTATGATTTTCCGCGCCAAATGCGACGCGCCGTACGATTATCGTTATTCGCTGCACCGCGCCATAAAAGAAGTTTTGGATACTATGGTTGTAAAGTAGGACACCAGTGGACATGAACCCTGCGCGGGCAATTCCCGGCAGGGTGCTTTTCCTACTTCGTCCTCAACTCACGCTGAATCTGCAACAGCTTCTGAATACCCAGACGGTCAAGTTCCGCCACGTATTTGTCCCATTCGGCATCTATGTCGGCCTGCCCGCTGATCCATTGCGCCAGTTTTTGCCGGTAATAATAGGTGATGGGTTGCGTGAGTTCGGCTACCTGTTGGGATGTCTTCGAATCCATCCAGGGAATCTCAAGTTTCTCGGCTTCCAGATACGGTTCATATACGGTATCGGCAAGGTACTCTATGTCAAATTCAGGGGCCTGTCCTTCAGGCGGCAGGAGCTTAAAACCTTGTCGCATATATTTGGGCAGAGACCAGACATAGTTGTTATTATCGCTGTATTTTTCCTTTTGCTCGTCGGACCACGAAGCAGTGTCCTTTTCGCGGTAGGTCCCGTCCGGCAGCTTTTCAAACCGCAGGCCTACCGGCCCGTATTTGGTTTGAATGGAATTTTCTACTTCATACACATAATCCAGCCAGCGCATAATCGTGATGGGGTTGCTTGCCCGGTCGGTAATGACAAACTGATTCTTGAACAGGGTCATGCCGGTAGTGTTGCGCACATAGGTCGGTTTCTCTACGCCCGGGGCGCGAAGCACCGGCAGCGGCTCATAATCCCACTGATTCACTGTTGTATCGTCGGTTATCCGGGGGGCAAAATCATCAGGCCAGTAGCAAAACGCCGCGCCGTACAATCCCTGTTTGCCCTTGGCCACCCAGGACGGGTAATCCTGGGTAAAAAGCTGTGAATCTACCAGCCCGTTGGCGTACAGGTCCGCAAAGTATTTGAGGAATTCTTTGAATTCGCTCCGGTTGATCGTTACCTCAACCTCCCCGTCAATTACGGCAAAGAAACCCTGCGCGTTAACGCCGAACCAGCCCGCCAGAACCCCCAAATTCAACTGGTAGGGATTCCACGACAGCGGAATAACCTGGCGCCCGTTTACCGGAGGAATACGGTCCCGAAACGCGATAAGGACGTTTTTGAATTCTTCGGTAGTGGTCGGCATTTCCAGCCCCAACTGCTTGAGCCATTTGATGTTGATCCAGGGATTAAACGTTACCTGAGGTTCCTCAATAAGATAGGGCGGCGAATAGATATGGCCATCCGGCAGCGTCATCCGCTCACGAATCCCCGGCATATCGAGTATTTCCTTGATATGCACGGTGTACTGATCAATTATATCTTCCAGGGGGATTATTACCCCGTCCGCCGCCATTTTTACCACATCGCCGGTTATCCACCCGCCAATGACATCAGGATAATCGCCGCCGGCAAGGAGGATATTTTTTCGTTCCCCTGCCACATGGTTGGGATACAGCATAAGATTCACATGGACATTGGTTTCCCGCTCAAAAATATCAAACATCGTTTTTTCCGTGCTAAAACCGTCATCGGCAAACACCGTAAAACTTTCCTTTTCTTTTACTATCGGAAGCCCGGTTGGATTAAGGTTGTCCATGTTCTGTTGCACACCTCCCCCGCCCTGCTTCTTTGCCCCGGAACACCCCGCCAGTAATACTGCTGTAAGCGTTACCAGCGCCATCGCGAAACCCAACTTCAATCCGTTTTTCATCTTTTACCCCTTTAACGATCCGACTGTTACCCCTTTTACAAAATGTTTTTGAATAAAGGGATATAATACCATTACCGGTATATTTGCTATTACAATGAGTGAATATTTCATCAACTCCTTCAACGCTTCCAGACGCTCGCGCTCGCGGAACGCTTCAGCGCTCATCTGCACATTGTTGCCGGACGCGGTGTTTTGAAGGAGTATGTAGCGCAGTTCCATCTGGAGCGGCTGCCGTTCCCGCGAACTGATATAGAGCAAAGCTGAAAAATAGGAATTCCAATGGCCTACCGCGCACCAAAGCACCAGAATGGCAACAATCGCGCTCGATATGGGCAGCACTATGCTGAAAAAGAAGCGGGTGTCGTTGCATCCGTCGATGCGCGCCGCGTCCAGCAATTCGCCGGGTATGTTGGTTTTGAAAAAAGTCCGGGCCACCATCATGTTGTAGACACCCAACGCGCCGGGAATAACCAGCGCCCAAACCGAGTCCAACATTCCCAGACTGCGGATCACCAGGTAGGTGGGGATAAGGCCGCCGGAAATAAACATGGTAATAATGTAGAAAATGGAGACAACCTTTCTTCCGTAAAAATCATTCCGCGACAGGGCATACGCCGTGGGCAGCGTTACGGCAAGATTGATGAATACCCCCAGAACGGTATAATAGATGGAATTGAGAAAACCCCGCATCACCGTTTTGGTTTCAAACACTTTTTTGTAGCCGTCCAGCGTAAAGCCGTCGGGCAGAAAAATTACCTGGCCGGATGCGACTTTAACCGGATCGCTAATGGAGGAGATAATCACAAAATACAGGGGATACGCGACGACGATAAACACCAGCGTCAGAATAACAAACACCACCCGGTCATATATCCTGTCTTCCAGCGGGCGGCGGGTTGCCGTGCGGCTTAAACCAAATCCTTTTGCCATACTATTCCTCCTACCAAAGCGCGTTATCTGAAAGTTTTCGGGAGATGGAATTAACGGTTATAAGAAGCACCGCGTTTACCGCCGAATTAAACAGCCCTATCGCCGCCGAATAGGACATATCATTGGAGATGATACCAACTTTATACACATACGTGGAAATAATTTCCGAAACGCTTAAGTTAAGATCGTTTTGCAGCGCGTAGGCTTTTTCAAAACCGACAGAAAGTATGCCGCCGAAAGAAAGAATAAGCAGCATCACTGCTACCGGCAAGATTGAAGGTAAATCAATATAAAAAATCCGCTGTAATTTTGTTGCGCCGTCAACAATCGCCGCCTCGTGCAGTTCGGGGCTTACGCCGGAAAGGGCGGCAAGGTATATAACGGAACCCCAGCCCATGCCCTGCCATACCCCCGACCACACGTAAATGTGCCGCCATGCGCTTTCCAGCCCCATCAGGTTTATCGACTGCCCCCCGGCCAGACCGATAATTTTATTGACCACACCGATCTGCGGCGACAAAAAGAGTATCAACATTCCGCACATTACCACGGTGGAAATAAAATTGGGGGCATAGGTGATCATCTGAATCGTCTTGCCGTATTTTTTGTACCGGAATGAGTTGAGCATCAGGGCGAGGATTATCGGGATGGGAAAACCCGCCGCCAGGGAATAAAAACTTAACACAAGGGTATTAACAATAAGCTGCCATGCGTAGGGGGAATTGAAGAAGCGGATAAAATGATCCAGCCCCACCCATTCGCTGCCCCAGATGCCCCGGCGGAACGAATAATTGCGAAAGGCAATCTGCACCCCGTAAATGGGCCAATAATGGAAAATAAGCGTGATGATGATACCCGGCAGACAGAACATATACAGTTCTTTGCTTTGCAGTATCCGCAGCCAGACAGATTTACCGTGACTTGACAGGTCTCTTGTCATGATCATTCCACCTCTATAACCAGATTTTACGCATAATCGGAGTCTATCACGGTTAAGCGCGTTCCGTCAAGTGCCGGCTTGGAGGAAAATCACATTGCTCCCCTTCAAAAAGCTCCTCCTTATTGACAAATGTGTATAGAAAAGTATACGCTTAAAAATCTCGTATAGATATACCGGCAGTAGAAGTTGTTTTGGGAAACATAATAATACTATTCAATTTTTGTTGGAACCTGGCTTGAAGCATATTCAATTTCCATTTTTGTTAAGTAGGTATCATCTTTAGATTGTTTTGTATTATTGTATTCTTTATATTCTCTTTGCAGTTTTCTCGGTGATAAATTTGTCATACTCAAAATCAACGAAATGTTGTTCCGGTACATTTTTCGAATTACCAGAATTGCCATACTACGTAGTCACGAGCATTTTCGGCTCGTATTGATAAACGCCAGACGTACCTGGCGTTTACGCTTACCATTAGCGGGCTTCACTAAAGTCAAAACCCGACTTGGGAAGATACATGAGCGGTTCATCAGGAATAGGCTCGAAAGACGTTACCTTCCACATGCCATATTCCAGTCCGGTAGGCTTGCTGCCGTTATTACCCCGTAAAAAGGGATTCCATTGAATCCAAATGACTCTCTGCGGGTAGTGGTATTCCGGGTGATAATCAATTTTAAACCCTAATCTATAGTGCGAGACTTGCGGAAACCTAAGGCCATACCAGTACTCACGTGGAAAGCTGTCTGGATATTTTCTCCGTGTTAAGCGCTCAATTTCTGAGTCCATACGGTGGTATGTCTCGCTAACAAATCTACTACAACTTGGTCCAAATACCCCAGGTACCGACATGAATTTATCATCTTCCGTTGTATTGCCCCGGAGGATTTTTGTATCGCCTATGTACATATTTTTTGAAAAATAAGGCGGCAGCAGAGCATACCATTTTTCATAAGTATCAACGTGTCCAGAAGGAGATAGCTTTTCATAGTCGAAAACAACAGGACAATTTTGGACAATCACATCGTGCTTGTATTGATCTCCTCCCTCCCAACTCATTTTATAACTGGTGATGTTTTGTTTTTCCCATGCGGCTTTTTCCCGGTCAAAGGTTTCTATATCCCCATACAGATGGTTGGCATTTGTTAGCCGATCATAGGGCTTTTCGAGAAAGTCAAGAAATTCCCGCGCAAACTGCTGCGCCCAGATCCAATCAGGATCATCGGAATCATCGGGCAATTCCTTGAATTCATTAGTTCCCCATCCTGTGTAATACCAACCATCGTGATCTGGCCACTGAGCCTTGTATTCGTCAGGAAGATTATCCCACCCTCCGGGCACACCAGAATTATCATCGCCATTGACCGCGTCAGGGATTATGTCTCCTGAATGGTCGTAGCCTATACTGGGGTTTTGGGGCACATCAGAAATACTGTCATTGCACCCAGCCAACATGACTATCGCTAAAATAGCCATCCCGAATAACGTTGTCTTTTTCATGACAACCTCCTTATAGCAAGCCGCCCTCGCAAAAGCGAAGGATTGTCGCACGATAAATACAACACACGGCTGATTGGCTTCGGGTTAATCAGCGCAGCCCAAACGAATCATTCCGTATACAAGACCTCTTTGCCAAATACTTTGCGGGAGGTAACTGATAAATATTCCAGTTGGGCAGG
>BNVD01000050.1 GCA_025997835.1 Spirochaetia bacterium | reverse complement strand
GCCCCCGTGGGGACGAATCGCGGCGGCAAGCATGTTGGCGCCGTCGGCGTGGTTCCGCCCGTACTGGAAGGGTCCGGGCTCACCCTCGGAATCCGCCTTTACGAGGAAGCCCGCCAAATCGGGAATGTATTTATAGATGATATTTGCCCGCTCTTTCCACCATGCCGCCACCGCCGGGTCCAGCGGGTCTGCCGTACCAATCTTGCCCAGCGAATAGGGCGCGGAAAAATTGATACTGAGCATGAGCCGTATCCCAAAGGGCCTGAAAATAGCGGCCAATGCGGCCACATCGCCCAGGTACTCTTCGGTGATGAGCAGCTTTGCTGCGGCCCGGACATTGACGTTGTTTATCGACAGATAGTTGATCCCCACCGACGCCAGTAATCGTGCGTAGTCCTCAATGCGCGCCGGATCATAATCCAGCTTGTTGTTCTTATAGAAGATTGACGACCCCGCATAACCCCGTTCGATGGAGCCGTCAAGGTTATCCCAATGGTTGATCATCCGCACCGGCACGGCAGGGGACTCGGCAATCTCGCTGCCTATCCGAAGTTTGTCCTGCGCCAGCAACGAAAGGAACCGGTACACTCCGTACAGGGTCCCCGCCTCATCCTGACCGGCGATGATAACACCGGAGGCAGTTACCCGAATAATAAAGCCTTCTGCCTTTTGCGTTGGGAGGGCAGGACTATGCTGATTCAGATAGGGAATGGTCCCAATGGTTACGCCGCCTGATTGTGACAGGTTTCCTGTCTTGACGGGAATCCCCCAGAGCTTTTCCAGATGACGGCGATACTCCGCTACCGCCTGATCAAAAACCGTACCCCTCTCTCCGAATGACACTTGGGCAAGCGTCTCACGGGAAAGCCCTGAACCCGGTTCCCCCTGAAACTTCCGGTGCTGAAACCAACAATCGTATTCCGTCATCACATCACTCCTTTTGGATCTGCCAATACCGTAGGGTACTACAGAGCCGCATTTATATCAATATCAACATAGGTTTGACAGGATCATACCGGTATGGTAGTCTGCTTAACAGGAGATAACGTGAATACACGCTTGGGACATATTGCCATACGCGCACGGGACATTGAAGCGACCGCCGCGTTTTACCGGGATGTTTTGGGTATGCAAGAGGCCTTTCGTATGCAAAACCCCGCAGGGGACAAACTGGGGAGCGTCCACATTTTTGTCGCCCCCAGCCAGTACATCGAAATTTTTCCCAACGGAACCGAGCCGCCTGCCGTCAATGATACCACTATTGGTCTGCACCATATCTGTATCGAGGTTGATGATATTGCCGCCGTCATTGAAGAAGTGCGGGGCCGGGGCGCGCCCATCGACACGGAACTGAAAAAAGGATACTCCCGGTGTATCCAGTTCTGGACCCACGACCCCGACGGCAACCGGATCGAATTCATGGAGCTGCCCCCGGACAGTCTTCAAGTTGCAGCGAATAAACGGCTGGCGCCATGTAGCTGCTAACTGCCGCAAACTGCTACTGCGATCTCTGCGGCGGCGCTTGCGTCCGGGGCGTACCTATCGGCGCCGATGATGCGGCAGTACTGTTCCGTAACCGGCGCGCCTGTGAGCATGATTTTTGTGCGCTCCCGGATGCCTGCGGCGGAGGCGGTCTGCACCAACGCTTTCATCCCCGTCATGGCGGGGACCCGTGCGGCGGAACAGATGATCAGGGCGGCGTTTTCTGTTTTGGCGGTATTGATAAATTGATCGGCCCGCACACTGGTTCCCAGATCGATAACCTTTAATCCTCGGCATTCCAGCAGCACAGCGATGATGTTTTTTGCGGTTTCTTCGGCGTCACCCTCGGCGGTCCCGATGATCACCGTTCCTTTGGGATCGACATCTGACGCTGATGCAGACGGTGATGCGGCAATGGCCAGTTTGATTTGACGTATGCCCCGGTTCAGTGCCCGCAGCGCCATGCTGATTTCCGGGACCTCTATTTCGTTCCGCCGCCGCCGTTCTTTCAGTGATATAAGGGCCGCAATAAAACCCTGTTTGATAATCGTATCAATGGTGTAATGTTCTTCAATAGCCTGTGATACTAACGCCGATGTTTCCCGTGCACGGCCTGATTGCAGATTACGTGCAATATCCTCAAGATTGACCATAGTATTATTCCTCCTCCATTGTGGTTCGGTAGTTTTCCGACAAATTGTGATCCGAGATTTCCAAAACCGTACCGCCGCCCTGGCCCCGGTATTTGCCGGGACTGGTACCGGTAAAACTTTTGAATATCTTCGAGAACCAGCTTTGATCTTCAAAGCCGCAGCTTCCGGCGATTTCGCTTAAGCTTAATTCGGTTTCGGTGAGCAGCCGTCCTGCTTTTTCTACCCGCAGCCGGTTGAGGTAACCGGAAAGGTTCTCCCCCATTTCTTCCTTAAAGATGGTGCTGAAATAGGGCGCGGAAAGCCCTGATGCGTTGGCGATTTCTTTAAGGCTGATCTTGCGGGTGTAGTTTTCCCGGATATACCGTTCCGCTTTTCGCAGCGCCGATGCGTGGCGGACACCTTGAAAGGAGAATATCTGTCCCGTCATGCTTTCCACAATCGAATGGAGTACATCGGTCAGATCCTCAATGGTCTGTACCTCCTGAATCCGGGTAAGACAGCGGTTGTTGTTTTCCAGCATGGCAGAACCGGTGTTCCCCGCAGAGGCGGTCCGGGAAAGGAGCACCACCAGTTCTATCGCCCGGAAACGGATATAGGTAAAATGATCGGGGTTGGAAAAAAAGAGGAGGCCCAACAGTTCGTTCAGTATTTTTTTGCCCTCTTCGTTATCCCCCCGGCGAAGGGCCGAAAGGAGCAGACGTTCCTTGTCCAGAGGATACCCCGGCACGATGCTTCCGGCGGGATACTGTTCCTTGAGCAGGGAAATCTGTTCAGAGATGATGCTTTGCTGCCGGGCACGCCGTTTTAGTGTTTCGTGGTAATCTTCACTGCTGTCGGACAGTGATTCCGCATAGATCAACAGTAATTCCGACAGCGCCTTTATCCGATCCGAATCGGCCCTGGGGAACCGTGAAAGGTACTGTTTCAATGCTTCTTCCGGCACCGCACCCCTGCCCATGACGAACATGGCCTCACTGGTTTCCTGGCTGTCGATGCCGAGGAAGCCCGTACCGAGCAGCGCCCCAATCAGGCAGCCGTTTACAAAGACCGGGCTGGTCCAGAACATAAAGCCCAGGTCGCACATATAAATGTAGGAGCCTCCGAAATGGCAGGCCTTTTTGACCGCGTTGATGTGCATTTGATTGCATGGAGAGGCGGCGAGATCTTCGGACGTTTCCGGTTTCGGGGCATTGGTCTGGTGTTTCAAACAGTAGAGGCAGGTATTGTCTTCGCCGGTTACTTCGGTGAACATTTCCGGTATGGGAAGGAGATTCGCGTCCAGCACACAAACCATGGTTCCGGTTGCTTTGGCGTAGGACTCCATCACCTTCCATGCCTTAAGCAAATTGGGGTCCGTTTTTGTCCTGTTGGACCGGGTAGTATTCGTGTTGCTCATGATTAACCCGTTTCTTTTGCCGCAGGGATCTCAGGCTCGTGGATGATTGACCGGGAAGCCGGTAGACTTCCTTCTCCCTGTTCGGCCCGGTATTTACCGGCCCGGTAACAACCGGGACTGATTCCGGTGTAACTTTTAAATATTTTTGAGAACCAGCTTTGATCCTCAAACCCGCAGACTCCGGCGATTTTGTTCAGTGGGAGATCCGATTCAGTGAGCAGAGCGGACGCCCGTTCAACCCTGAGGCGGTTTAGGTAATTTGAAAGATTTTCTCCCATCTCTTCCTTAAAGACACTGCTGAAATAGGGAGCGGAAAGCCCGGAAGCGGCGGCGATTTCTTTAAGGCTGATCTTGCGGGTGTAGTTTTCCCAGATATACCGTTCCGCCTTTCGCAGTGCCGATGCGTGGCGTACTCCCTGAAAGGAGAATATCTGTCCCGCCATGCGGTCTACAATGAGGTGTAGTATATCGGTCAGTTCCTCCGGGTCCCGGGCGTCCTGAATGCGCTTTAAGTACCGGTTATTGGTTTCGAAGATGCCGTTATCCTCCGGTTTGACGCCGGTGTTAGCCGCGGCTGACGCCGAAGATACCGCCGACCGGGAGAGCAGTACTACCAGTTCCAGCGCCCGCTGCTGTATATACGTAAAGTTATAATGGGTGGATACCTGAATGTCTTCCAGAAGATCATTGAGTATTCTTTTCCCCGCCTCCCGATCCCCCCGGCGAAGGGCCGCCAGGAGTATCCGTTCCTTGTCTATGGGATAGCAGGAATACTGGTCTTTGATAAGATGCAGATGATTTGACGGACAGGATTCCTGTTCCGCCATGCGCATCATCGTATCGGTGTATTCTTCCGTGTCCCGGAAAACCTGTTCCGCGCAGAGGAGCAGCGCCCGGGCCAGGGCTTTTATCTCGCCGCTGGTTTTTTCTGGAATCTCCGCAAGGAGCTTTTCTGCGTCCTCCAGAGACATTGCCGTGCCGTATTTGGCGCATAGTTTTGCCGCTGCCTTCTGCCGATCAATCCCCAGGACTCCCCCAGCGATCAGAGCGCCCAAAGACCGTCCGTTGGAAAAGAGGGGACTGGTCCAGAATACAAACCCGAATTCACACATATAGATGTAGAGGCCTCCGGTCTGCCGGGATTCGGCAATACCGGCGATGTGCATCCCGGTGCAGGGGTACGGTCTCTGCAGGGCGGCGTTGTGCTCTGCGCGGCGGCACTTTGTACAGAAATTGAATGTTTTTGTGCGGCCTGCTTCCCCGATAGGATGGTGGTTCCGGTCAAGGACCGCAACCACCGTTCCTGTTGCCTTCTCATAAGATTTGACTACTGCATAAGCCTTGAGAAGCAGTGGTTCAATTTCCCGGCGGCGTATAATATTGGACACGGGTATTTTTTGTGTTTCAGCGGATTCGTGCTGTTGCATGAAAGAGCCTCCTCTATTTATCAGTTTATGAGGCTCTTTTGAACAGACTACACCCTAACGGCTAAAATGTTTAATTTTACCGCAATCCGTATGGCATCGGGGCGGTTCCTCGCCCCAAGTTTGGCGTAAAGATTACCGATATCCGCTTTTACGGTATTGACGGAAACGGCTAAATTCCCGGCGATTTCTGCCCGGTTAAGCCCCCTGGAGAGGCTGATAAGGATGTCCCGTTCCCGCCATGTCAGGGTTGGCCCTGCGGGCTGCAGACTATCGCACTGCGGTCTGACAGTCTGCAGCCCGCCCTGAGAGTGAAACTGTTTCGCCACCAAAGAAAGTTTCTTCCCATATGCTGACGCTTTGCTCCGTATCATTTCGAGCCAGGGCCGCGGAATGGTACATTTGGTGTCCTTTAGTGCCGCGCCTAAAAGATCACGCATCACTTCCCCCAGTTCGACAAAGGGCGTGTCCAGAGAATTGGAGCGGGCCATGTCCCAGGCGGTTTCCAGTTTCCGTATCGCATCTTCAGGTCCGGTTTCGCTGTCCGCAGTAACGGCGGCTTCCCGGAGGCGGTATAAACTCACCGCCTGTAAAAGGGTCATTTCTATTTTGCCCAGTAAAAAATTCCCCAGGCCGTATTTGTTTTCCTGATGTTCATTCAGGGTTTCCAGTGCCGACTGGTACTGTTTATCAACAAAGGCACATTTTGCCTTGACCAGAATTTCAAAACCGTGGAGCATGGTGTTTAATTCGCTTTCCTCAAAGTCGCCTTTGAGCCAGGATTCAAGTTTTTCTGTTGCCCCGATCTGGGCGTAAAACCAGCCGGAACCTATGTAGTAAATGGTGTATCTATTGATGTATTCGGTGATTTCGAGCTGGTCTTCCATCTTGCGTAACAGTTCCTGTACTGCCGGGTAATCGCCGTTTCCAAGGCTCATACGCAGTAAAAAGTACAGGGCCCGGTATTCAATTTCGTACTGTTTTTTTTCATGGGCCCGGTAGACAGCCTGAAGGGCAAATTTTTCCGCATTGTTCATATCTCCCTTAAAATAGTACAGCTCCGCCCAGCCAAGACTGTCCATCCCGTAGAAGTAGCCGTTCATGGAATTGACCGTATAGGGAATTATCAGGGCAAAGGCTTCAAGCGATTTTTCAAATTCCCCCTTTTTCGCAGGATGGCTTACCCGGCAAATATAGGAACTGACGCTGCTGTGGGTTACCGGCCCATGTAAGGGGTAGGGATGCTGCATATGGTAATAATTCGCTTTTTCAAAATAGGGAAGCAGATTATAATCCCTGGCAAATATATTGATCAGTACGGCAATAAGCCCCAGGTTGTTCCAGCACCGTGACAGTATCCGTGAGTGCAGGGAGCTTGACGGCAGGGCTTCAAACTGCGCTATGGTTTGCCGGAGCTCGCAGGAAGCTTCGGCAAACCGTCCCAAAGACATAAGGAGTCTTGGGTGTACCACATGACGCAAAAACAGCACATCTCCGGTTTTTTCTTCCGCAAGTCCCAGGTCTTTCCGGCGCGGCTCCTCCCGGCGAAGAACCCGCTCTATAATTTCCAGCAGAAACGCTGCTACTGCATCGGGGAGTATTACGGGAAAGGAGTAAATGATGCTGATAAGTCCCCAATAATCGGCTGCCCGTTCGTAGTAAATGGCGGCATCAGTCCGCTGATTGTTGGTGATGCACCATTCGGCGGCTTTGGTATAAACCACCCGGATTTCGGCTTCCGAAAGTTCCCCCTGTTTCTCCTTGAGAAATTCAAGGAACAGGTGATGAAGCCGGTAGCTGTGCTGCCCGGCATCGTACCGGACAAAAGGGCTTATGCTTTCCATCTCCCGAATCAACCGTCCGCCCTGGCCGGTACCGTGTTTACTGTCAGCTTTGCTGTCAGCAAGGCTGACGGCCAGTTTTTCCAGCAGATCTAAATGCCAGTGTTCAATGAGGGATAGTTTGATCAGGAACTTTCGCAGTTCCTTCTCCATTCCCGCGAAGAATGCGGCTTCAATGTTCTTAAAGGTGCTTTCCTTCAGTGCCGATGGAGAGTAGCCCCCTGTTCCGTCTTTCCGGTTTTCGCTTTCCCGGGCGATCAGGTTCACCGCTACGGCCCAGCCTTCGGTGTCGTGGTAAATCCGGGACAGTTCTTCCGTTGATATTGAAATATTCCTTAGTTTAAAATATGCGCCGATTTCCTGTTGACTGAACCGGAGATCCTCCGCCGTAATGCGGGTCATCAATCCCTTGGACAACAGTGAAACCGTATTGATCGCCGGTTCGTTCCGGGAAATAAGAACCAGGGAACAGTTAAACAGCGGGACGGCGATGGCCCACTCGATAAAACGCAGCACCGGCCTGGCATGGATCAGGTGAAAGTCGTCAAAAACAATGACGTATTTTTTGCCCGGCTGCAGCGCCCCTTCGATGGTACTGTGAAAACGATCAAAATGCCGGACGGTATCGGGAAAGCCCATATCTGCCAGGGCGGCGCTTACCCTGGGGTTATAGGCCGCCAATCTGCGGGTGATGTTTTCCAGAAACCGCAGTCCCAGATTATCCCGCTCGGAAAGCTGTATCCAAATGGTAACCGTCCCGGTTTGCCGCAGATACGAATAGACCGCATTGGTTTTTCCGTAGCCCTCCCCGGCCACCACCGTAACCAGAGAATTTTTCATGGCCCTTTCCAGCAGCATATCTACCTGCGGCCGTTTAAGATACACCTGCCCGGTAAAAGAGGAGACTCCTTGAGTGCCGGCGTGAAAAACAGTATCCATATAAACGTTCTTACCTTATGATTCCCATGTCCGCGGCAATTCGTACCGCATCCGCCTGGTTTAATGCGCCAATCTTGTTATATACACTTTTAATCACACTTTTCACGGTATTTATCGATAAGTGTTCATTCTCTGCAATTTCTGTCCTGGTGAGCCCCTGGGCCAGCCCTGAGAGAACCGTCAATTCCCGCCGGGATAGGGGGCTTGCAGCGGTGGACACTTCCCGCACCGTTGGTGAGGGGCGCACCGTTGGTGCAGGGCGCACCGTTGGTGCAGGGCGCACCGTTGGTGCAGGGCGCACCATTGGTGCGGGGCGTACACTTGGTATGGAGCGCACTAAATGTGTTGAGCGCACATTTAGTGCGGAACGTACGGCGAACAGTTTTTTTGCGTAGGCCGAGGCGTTCCGCCGGATCGTTTCCAGGCGGTCCCGGGGAATGGCAAGAGCGGCGATCTTGAGTGCCGCGCCGGTCAGGGTCCGCATGTCCTTGCCCAGTTCCGTAAAGGGCATGTACAGCGCGTTGGGCTGTGCCAATGTGTATGCCTCTTCCAGTGCGCGGAACGCCCCCGGCTTGTCCCGGCACTGATACCGGCACACCGCTTCCAGTGCCTTCAATTCAACCTTGCCGGTGATAAAGGCTCTGGCGCCGTATTTACTGTCCCGGCTTTCCAGGGCAGCCAGCGCCGCAGGGAAGCGTTTTTCCGCCGCATGATACTTTGCCTTTACGAGGATTTCCGTGCCGTGGTTGATAGAATTTAAATCACTGTCTTCAAATTCGTTTTTCAGCCAGGAGGCAAGTTTTCCTGCCGCGCCGGTCTGGGCATAAAACCAGCCGCATACAATGTCGTAGTGGGTCTTGCGGTTAGGGTATCCCGCCGTGCCGAGCTGCGCCTCAAGCTGTCTGAATATATCCTGAATAGCATTGACGCCGCCCTTTGCCACACTAATCCGCAGTAAAAAGAAGAGGGCGCGGTTTTCTATTTCGTACTGATCCCGTTCGCGGGCTTTACGCAGGGCATCCCGTGCAGACTGTTCGGCCCGGTTCAAATCTTCCCGGAAAAAAGCCAGTTCCGCTCCGGCAAGATCATCCATACCGTACCCGCATCCCCCCATGGAAGCTGCGGTGTAGGGAACCATAGCGCCGATTGCGTCAATATACCGTTCCATCTCACCCGGTTCATTGTTGTTTACCCGGCAGATATATGAACCGACACTCATTACCGAAAGCGGCGGCGCCGCGTCATAGTTACTGAAACGGTGGTAGTAACTTGCCCTTTCAAAATACTGTATATAATCGTAGTCCCCGGTATAGGTACTGGTGATCATGCCGGTTAATCCCCGGTTGTTGTAACATCCCGCAAGAGAGCGGCAGACGAGCGGGGAACGGGGCAGGGCTTCCAGTTTCGGGATGATCTCCGCCAATTCAGAGGCGGCCCGGTCAAACAATCCCACAGCCATAAGGAGCCGTGTATAGAGAACCCAGGTTACCGGATTTTGATCAAACAGTTTCCGTGGAGCCCGCTCATAAATAGCGAGGAGCAGTGCGGCAATGTGATTCGGCATTACCCTTGGGAACGCGTAGGCCACCTCGAACAGGGTATCGTAATCCCCCGCTTTTTCCGCGTAGTTGATAGCGTCAATCTTTTGATCGTTCCGCGCACACCATGCGGCCGCCCTGGTATAGACTTCTGTTTTTTCCGCCGCCGTAAGTTCGTCCTGTTTGCCGCTTAAATACTCCAGAAACAGGGGATGTACCCGGTAGGCATCAAGGTAGGTATCGAACTGCACAAAGGAGCCGATTTTCCCCAGCCCGTCCGCAGGGTCAAGGCCCGCATTGATTTCCCGGAGCAGTGCCGGGGTCAGGCGTTCAATAAGGGATGCCGTGATAAGATACTTTCGCAGTTCAGGAGAAAGGCCTGCCATAACTTCACTGTCAATAAGTTTGAAGATATTCGACCGTATCGCTGCGGGAATATATGCGGCGGCGTTTTTCAGGGACAGGGCAGCCAGGTGTATGGCAAAGGCCCAGCCGCCGGTGTCACGGTAAATAGTGGAGGCCGTATGGGGAGACGCCTTGATGTTTTGCATTAGAAAATAGTTTGACATCTCCTCTTGGGTAAACCGGAGATCCTCTTCGGTTATTTTCGACAGCATTCCTGTTATGCTGGGATTCTGCATCAAAGCGGCATCATTCCGGGAAATCAGAATGGAAGTAATGTTGGAGAAGGGGGTGGTGATTGAATGTTCCAGAAAGCGCAGCACCTTTTTATCGCTGATAAGGTGAAAATCATCATACACAAAAATATATTTTGTATCGGGGAGAGCCTCGCCTCTGGGGATGGAGAGGTACCGTTCAAACTGCCGTTCCGTTTCGGGGAAAGCGGTTTCCGCAAGAAGTTTTGCCGTCTCCTGACTAATCATGGATACTGCGCGGGTAAAGTTTTCCCAGAACCGGCAGCCGGTATTATCCCTGCAGGAAAGCTGTATCCACGCCGTAAGAAAATCGCGGTTGCGTAAAAATGAGTAGACCGCATGGGTCTTGCCGTACCCCGCACCAGCAGTAACGGCGACCACCGGCCGCTGTATCGCCTGTTCCAGTATACGATTGATCCGCGGCCGTTCCAGATAGAGTTGATTCCCCTGTGCGATGGGAACATTGCTGTAAAACAGTTGTTGGGGCATGTGACGCTCCTTTACTCTGAAAAGTCAACCATCACACGCCACAATGTCCGCTGTTTTTAAACTTTCATCCGCCGGTCTGTAGTATCTTCCTGAGAATAGTATTCTTTATGGTACTTTATGCGGGGCAAGGGTGTCAAGCGGGTAGGAGACATCGTCCATGTTATGCATTTGCAGGATATGCAGGTAGTATTTCCAAAACACCAGCCAAAAGATCATTAGATACTCATACCGTGTTTGCTGAAAGTTACCTATGTTCAAATGGAAGCTGCGTATGCGGCCGATAAAACGAGAAATCGGAGGATTGATGATGAAACAGAAAATACTTGTGATGATGGTGCTGGTGGTATTGGGCGGAACAACGGTGCTGATGGCGCAGCCGGAAAACCCGAACACGATAACAGCCGGCCTGGCCAGTATGGGTGTGGTGTTTAGCGATACCACGCGCCTGTCCGGACCGGGCATGGTTACCGCCTACGAACGGGCGATTACACGCTCCTTTAGCCTGGGCCTTGAAACCTTTGGCGACTTTTCTTTTGAGATTAATACCTATAACAATACCGCATGGTTCAAAGGGATGGCAGGCGCGCAGACACGGGTAAAATGGTATCCCGCAGGGGGCCCGTTTTTTGCCGATCTGGGCCTGGGTTACGCCTGGGAAGTGACGGATGTGATCCGTGATGGATTCCTGGTGAGCCCGGAAGCAGGCTGGAAAATCGATCCGGGCAAACCGGGCGGTTTCGTGATCATACCGGCCGTCACCGTGCCTGTATTTATCGGCAGGGACAAGGGCAGCGCCTACGGAAGTTCCATTGATGTGGGCCTGCACAGCACAATCTCTCTGGGTTTTGCTTTTTAGCAGTTTGTTGCACTTCGTGCAGTCCAATGAAAAAAATCGGCCTTCAAGCCGATTTTTACCCCACAAACTGCCAAAGCAGCCCATTTATCGGAGAGTTTTTGCGGCATCAAGCGCAAAAACTTCACAAGTGCAACAGGCTGCTAGCGGCGCCACTATTCACAGCCCCTTTTTTAGTGTGCAGTCTAAGACAGATGACATAACAAGAATTTTTAACCGCAAAGTCAAATCGAACCTTCGGTTCGCAGTCAAATAAGGAAGGAAAAAGATGCTGATTTGTGATAGATTCTTACTTTTTCGACTTCTTTGACTTTGCGGTTTATACTCTTTATTATGCCTTCTGTATTTGACAGAACACTAGGAGTTTAAACATAGGGCTGTGAATAGTAAGGTATCCCTTTTGGGAAGCCTGCAACGGGGTTGGTGCTTTAGAGCTGCCCTTTAATGAAATGTACAACAAAAACCAAAACCCGTGCGTAACTACCTACAAAACGCCTAAAAAAACCCGGTAAAAATGAGTAGTCCTACTCACGGCAAATACTTTTTTATGTGGCAAAATAAAAAAGCGCCCTGTTGGTCACGATGGAAGATGGCCGGGCGTTACTCGTATGGGTAAAAAATCACGTTTTTTTGCTTGCATAGAGCAAAAAAATGTAGTATACTGCGATTTCGGGGGTTGGCTCTAAACAGACCCCCGGTACATCTTTTAGCGGGGGCTGAATTCAGGACCATGAAATCACATAATTCCTTGTACAGTAACGAATTTACCGCCGCCGTAGGCGATGCCGTTGATGATGCTGGTGCCGAAGGTGCTGTCGCTTACCGCCGTCCAGCTTATGCCGTCAGACGAATGCGCCATCTTGCCGCTCCACCCGCCCGCGACGA
>BNVD01000049.1 GCA_025997835.1 Spirochaetia bacterium | reverse complement strand
TTGGGGCTGAGCTATAGTACAGGAGAAAGCGGCTTTAAGGTGTGGGCTCCCACGGCTCTGGCGGTATCAGTTGCGCTCTACGACGACGCAGGAAAGTACAACGCCAACGGAAAGGTAACAGACCAGGAGACAGCAAAGCTCCACAAAATGGAACGGGAAAGCAAGACCGGGGTATGGTCGGGGAAGATACCGGGCAACCTGACGGGGAAGTACTATTTGTACCGCCTTGAGTTTGCCGATGGCAGGGTAAACTGGGGAGTGGACCCCTACGCAAAAGCGGTATCCGCAAACGGCCAGCGGGGGGCGATAGTAAACCTGGCGGACACCAATCCGCCGAACTGGAAGCCCGCAGTAAAGCCGCCTTTTTCCAATGCCTTTCAGGATGCGGTACTATATGAACTCCATGTGCGGGACTTCTCCATCGACGAAAATTCGGGAATGAAGCACAAGGGAAAATTCCTGGCCTTTACCGAGCGGGGCACAAAAAACCGGGAAGGAGCCCCTACAGGGACGGATCATCTGGTAAACCTCGGCATTACCCACGTACATTTACTGCCAAGTTTTGATTTCGCCTCGACAAATGAGCTTACGGTGGACGACCCCGCTTCAACAGACCCCAAATTCAACTGGGGCTACGATCCGCAGCATTACAACGTCCCCGAAGGTTCCTACTCAAGCGATCCCCGGAACCCCACGGCGCGGATAACTGAATTCAAGCAGATGGTACAATCACTGCACAATGCGGGCATCCGGGTGGTGATGGATGTGGTCTACAATCACACCTATGCAACCGATGGCGGCCCCTTTGAGAGTATGGTTCCTGGGTATTACTACCGGACCACCGGTACGGGGAGCCTGTCCAACGGTTCAGGATGCGGGAATGAAGTTGCCTCGGAGCGGCCTATGGTGCGGAAGTATATCATTGATTCATGTTTGTACTGGGCGAAGGAGTACAACGTTGACGGCTTCCGGTTTGACCTGATGGCCCTTATCGACACCCCCACCATGCAACAGCTTACCGAAGCGGTGCGGAGTATCGACAAGAGCATCATTGTGTACGGGGAGCCCTGGCAGGCGGGAGGATCGGTGCTGTCGGAAAATCTGCAAACCAATATCGGCGCCCAAAAGGGGTTGGGGTTTGCCATATTCAACGACAGGATACGCACCGCCGTAAAGGGCGGCAGCGACGACAACACCAAAGGCTTTGCCACAGGACAGCCCGGTATGGAAGCGGGAATCGTCAAAGGGGTGTTGGGTTCCGTGGGTGATATTACCGAACGGGCCAGCGAAAGCATTAACTACGTAACGGCCCACGACAACCTGAACCTCTGGGACAAGGTCGCACTTTCCTTTGGGGCAAAGGATTTGGCGCACAATCCCTACACTCTGCTTGCGGGGGCTTCTGATATTTTTGAAGTTGACGCGGTAAAGTCGGCGCTGCTGGCTGACGGTATCATCTTAACCTCTCAGGGTATCCCCTTCTTCCAGGCAGGGGACGAAATGCTGCGATCAAAATTCGGGGATCATAACAGCTACGCCAGTTCCGACGACATCAACCGGATACGCTGGGAAAACGCCTCAAAATACCGGGAGCTCATTCAATACCATGCGGGGCTAATCAAACTGCGGAAAGAACACCCCGCATTCAGGATGGACAGTAAAACCGATATTGAGCAGAAGATAGCGATTCTGGCCGGAAACAGCGGCACGGACGGGAATGGCGTTGTCGCCTTTGTGATCAACGGGAACGCCAACGGTGATTCATGGCACAGGGTATTTACGGCGTATAACGGCAGTACTGCAGCTAAAACAGTGGCGCTTCCGGCGGCTCCGCTGTGGTATCAGGTGGTGGACGGGAGACAGGCGGGCACGGAGACCCTGGCGGAGATTAGCGGAGAAAGCGTAACGCTGCCGCCGTTGAGCATGGCGGTGCTGCACGATTAAGGAACTGACTTGCTCCCCCTTCTTTCTTTTAAGCATTGTTAAATAAGGGAATCTCTAAAAACTTCAGTTTTTAGAGGTGCCCATAATAACCTGCGGGGTATTGCAAAAACGCCGGATGAAACGTCTATCCGTTGATATGGTTAATTCCCGCTCATCATATCCAGTACAATCTTCTCAATATCCGCACAGAAAACCGTCCATTCGGGTTTCTGTGTCCAAACAACGCCGTCGAATTCTATTTGCGGTATACCGCGCAGAATTTCACCTATTATGGGCGTATCAACACCCCCTTCCTTTTCCCGCGCCTCACGGAGTATCTCCGGCCAGTTAATTGATTCATGCAGGGCGATTTCCCGGATGTCCGCAACATCCTTTGCGGCGTAACGGAAAAGAGCGCTCAGTTTGTTTGAAATGATATTCCGTACCGGATCGGTCCGGTCGAACAAGGCCGTTTCCTGAATGTCCCCAAAGTGCGGCGTAGAATCATTAACAAAATCAAGTTTCAACAGCGCATCGGATTTCCCCCAACCCACTTTAAGCGAAGTAAAGGATATGTTTTTTATTTTTGATGCGGCATCTATCGTAAAGCCCTTATTGGTTAATGCGGCAAGAATGATGTCAACCTGTTCTGTATAATCACGATCGTTGTTTACAAAAAAATCGAGATCATCAGAATACCGGTGGTGATAATAGGCTCTGCTAAGGGCGGTACCACCGGTCAGATAAAAATGCGTTTTGCAATTGCTTGTGATATTCAGAACCCCATCCTGGAGTGGATACAGGTTCTCTTCGTAATACGTTGAGGGCAAAATCATAGTGAATCCTCAATTCCCGGGGGAAAAGCGCCCGGGTGATTTTTGGGGTATACAGCGCTTTAACCTTATCTACCCCCCAAAGTGCGATAATCCGGTACCAGGGGACGCGCCCAAGGCAGCGCAGAAATATGCGGTCCTGGTCAAACCCGGCGGCGTTGTCGAGTCTGCCCTCAACTACTGCCAGCATATCCTCCGCCGATACGTTGTAGTCCCAGTTGAGGGAGCGCATCATTTCTATTTTTTCGTCGTAGCTTAGGGTCATTGGTATTACTGCCCCGCCGCCTCATCCTCCGGCGCAGGGTTGCCCACGCCGTGGCTCCCCGCCTTGTCCACGAGGCCCGAAAGGTCGTTGCTGCCCTTAAACCGCAGTACGTTGACCATAAAGATGTTGAGCTTGTTTACGATGTTCGGGGGCAAGAGGTTGCCGTCCACTTCCACCGAGAGGGCGGGGTAGTTCCGCTCCCGCGCCCAGGGGGTAAAGATGCCCTCGATGACCCGGCCTATGAGACAGGCGAAGGGGCTGATGTTCACGATACCGGAGTAGCCCTGTTCCATGGCGGTGGCCGCCGCGCCTGAGGAGACGGCGATTTCGGAGTTGAGTTCCAGGTTGACGAAGTGCTTTTGCGTGTTCGCCATAATCTCGTGCATGTCGTGGGGCGTTTTGGGGATGAGGCCCGTGGGTTCCAGAATGGAGATGACCTTCTTCTCTATCGAGTGCTTCCACCATTCCTCAATTTCGAGCTTCTTGAGGTCCTTCCAGGGTTTGGAGAAAAGCCGCCGCCCCGGTTTTTGCAGGTTGATGAGTTTCTTGAATGCGTACTCCCGCACAAAGTCCAGGTAGTGTATCCATTCGGCGATACCCGCCACCTTTACCACGATGCCCCGCTCGCTCATCAGGTCCGTGAGTTCCCCCACGGCGAAGTCGTCCCGGCGCACGTAGATCTCCCCCACGATGAGTACCTTGGGGCAGTCGGCTACCTTCTTTTTAAGGGGTACCTTTTTGAGGTCCGCGGCTACATGTTCCAGTTCCTTCCAGATGTGTTTGGGGTTGAATTCGACGGCGTTCATGACCCTGTGCCAGGAGTGTTCAAAATCCGCCAGCGCTTTTTTCGGTTCCGCCGCCACCGCCTTGAGGCTGGTCTGAATGTCCTTGAGGTAGTCGGCCAGCACAAAGCCCCGCCACATCGATTTGACGAAATCGCCTCCAAGTTCACCGTAGGAATTATCCGCAGAAAGGATAAAGACCACCACGTTTTCCAGCCTGAGGTCTTTGAAGAGGTTTTCGTAGTACACAAAGTACTGCCCCGTCCGGCAGGGGCCGGTGGTGATGGGCACAAAGAGGAGGTAGAGCTCGTCTTTGCGGTACTTTTCGCTGGCAAAGAACTGAAGGGCGGAGCCTAATACGAGGTGGCTGGGCACACATTCCTTGCCCGACGCGTGGGCACGGGCTATCTGGATGGTCTTGGTGGTAGCCACCGGCAGGGCCTCGGCGTTGATCCCCTGATGCCGCACCGCCGCGCCCATGTACTCGGTGGAGATGGCCCCCATGTTGGAGAGCAGCACCTTTACCCGCTTGTTGCCCACAATCGGCACCTTCTCGCCGGTTTTGTCGTTGTCGATACGGAGGTCGAAGCCGCCTGACGCCTGCTTTTCCGCCACAAAGCGCCAGCCGTTGCTGTAGCGCTCGCCCTCAATGGCATCCTTCTTGGCCCGGTACCCGTCGATGATGTCGAGGAACGCCTCCACGCGGGTGTCGATCCCGGCGTCCGCCGAATGGGAGTCCAGTTCCAGGACGAGGAAGGGCTTCTGCCCCATGAGCCACTTGATGTAATGGAGGATAAACGAATCCGGGGCGCAGGAGAAATTGGTCACGTAGGTGACGTAGATGTTGTCCTCTTTTTTGAGGAACGCCGCAGACTTCACGTCCTGTTGGCCGTAGTACCAGTACATATTGGGGAAAATGTCTTCGCCCTCAAAGGGGAGTATGTCGAAGGGGATGATGGAGAAGCCCCGGGTGGAGAATTTCCGGGGGATACCCATGTTCGCTTCCGGGGTAAAGGCGTTGTAGGGCCGCCCCAACAGGGCGATTACCGGGCGGTCGGCCTTGCGGGCCTCCTCCAGCGCCTCCTTCCCCAGCTTGAGGGCGGCGGCGAAGTAGGCCTGCTGTTTGGCAAGGGCCTTTTCAAACGCGCTTTTGGTTTCAGCTTCGCCGATACCCAACAGGCGCGTCATCACCGTAAAGAGTTCCAGGGCCTTACCCTCGCCGAACTTGAAGCTCACCACCAGGGGGAGCCAGCGCTTTTTGTCGATGTCGGGAAAGGCTTTTTCTATATAGTAGGGCAGCGCTTGGGTGATGGGACAGAAGTTGGCGTGTACCTCATCCTCGTAGCTTGGCATATCCCTAAAGTGGGGGAGCAGCACGTAGTCCACCCCCTTGTCGAGACAGTCCTGCACCGCTCCGTGGGCGATTTCCGCCGGGAAGCAGTAGGTCGATTCCGCACGGGCCACCCCGGCGTGGGCCACTTCGGTGGACAGCACGGTCTTGATCCCCAGTTCGTGGAAGAACCATGAGTAGAGGGGATAGAGTGTGTGGGTGGAGAAAGCGCGGGGAATGCCGACGACAAAGTTGCGCTTTAATGATTCTGAACTCCCCACCTTTCCGTCAATTATGGTTGCGCTGGGTGCGGCGTATTCTTCAAATAACAGCTTCTCCCGCTGATCAACGTAATCGAATACCGGCACATCCTTAACGGCCTTCCGCATATTGGTGTACTTGTTGCACCGGCCCCCGAACATATAGGGGTGGCCGTTCACCTTGAGTACCTGTATCGGGCAGCGGTTTTCACAGGCCTGGCAGTCAAACACCCGTTCATAGATGATTTCGCGGGTTAAAAGCTGATCGATGTCCACTTCCTGTTCCGCGAGGAGGCTGTCGGCGTGTTTGCGCTTGGCAAGCAACGCCACCCCGAAGCAGCCCATCAACTCTGGGGCGGGGGGTACGAGGATTTCCTTGTCCAGCATCATGGCGAAGGCCAGCGGTACGGCGACGTTCTTGGCGACCCCGCCTTGCAGGAATATTTTCCCGCCTATGGTGCGGTTCCCCACTACGCGGTTGAGGTAGTTTGCCACGATAGAACAGGCGATCCCCGCAGTGATGTTCTCGCGGGTGGCGCCCTGCTGAACCGCCTTGCGGATGTCGGAGTTGATGAACGCCGAGCAGTGTTCCCCGAACTTGAGGGGGGCGTCGGCGTGGAGGGCTATTGGACCGATGTCCTTCGCGCTGTGGATCGAAAGGTCCCCGGAGGCGGATTCCTCCAGAAAGGAGCCGGTCCCGGCGGAACAGGCTTCGTTCATGGCGTAGTCGATGGGCACCCCGTTCTTTAAGAGCACGTACTTGGCGTCCTGGCCGCCGATCTCGAAGATGGTTTCCACGCCGCTGTCGAAGTAGGTGGTCCCCACCGAGTGGGCGATAATCTCGTTGTACACGCCGGGGGTTTCGAGGAACACCCCCAGGATTTCACGGGAGGAGCCGGTGGTGGACACGAGGCGGATATCGACCTTCTTGTCCCCCGTGTCGGCGACGATCTTCTCCTGTATGATGGCCAGACATTCCTTGAGGGCCTTTACCGGGTCACCGTGAGTCCGCCCGTAGTGGCTCGCCACAATCTCGTCGGTTTCCGCGTCCACAAGACACGCCTTGGTGGTGGTAGAACCACCGTCCACCCCCAGAATGTACTGCCGCCCGGCCTTGACCTTCCCTTCTTTCGCGTCGAAGGTCTTAACCTTGCCCGTCCAGTCCTTGAGCGCCCCCAGGTTGCCGAAGCGTATGGCGTTGGGTTTGAGGAGCTTGTCCACCGATGGCAGCGGACTCCCCGATTGGGGGGCCAGCGCCGCCGCCCCCAATGCCTCAAACACCGAGGCGGATTCGGGGATGATGAACTCGATAGCCGGGGCCTTTTCCCGGATAAACCGGATAATGTGGCGGTTCAGCGTGATGCCCCCCGCCAGCACGACCCGGCCGCTGGTTACCTTGGCCCGCTTCAGGAAGTCGATGACCTTGACGGCCATCACATCCGACAGGGACAGGACTATATCGTCCTTGGTGGCTTCCCGCTTGTTCAGCCGGTGGGTACAGTCGCTCTTCATGAACACCGAGCACCGGGTGGAAAGGGGGTAGACTTTGGCGGTGTCGGGCACCTTGTCGATGTTGTCCAGGGTCATATCCATCCGGGCAAGCTGCTGTTTTAGGAACTCCCCGGTCCCGCTGGCGCACTTGTTCCCGGAAAAGTTGTTGATGATCTTGCCCGACGCGTCCAGAGAATAGACCACCAGGTCCTCTCCCCCCATGCTGACCACCGCGTCGGCCCGCAAATCCAGCGCTTTAAGGGCCGATTCCACGCAGAGGGGCTCCAGCGTCCCCGCCGTGTCGAACATGAACCGTCCTTCGTTGCCCGTAACCAGAGCCGGTGTCCCCACAGGGATCTGCCCCTCGGACATGAGCTTCCGCACCGCCGCCGGAAAATCCCCCTCGTGGGGGGTAAAGGCGCTCCAGCGCACCGCGCCGTCTTCCAACAAGACCATCTTTAAGCTGGTCGAGCCGATGTTAATTCCTAATGACTGCATATATAACCCCTGTTTAGTTCGGTGACTAGCCTTACTAAATTAGTAAGGTAATTTGGTCTGACACATTATACTTGTAGTGTCTAGCATGATTATAGCCGCCCAGCAATCGCACGTGCAAGCGTGTCTAACCGGGGCAAGGGAGGTGGGCTTGCCGGCTTTTGGGGATGGGGCGGGAACTTTGCCAACGCGGTCTGCCGTTTGCGCAATGAATCCCTGCGTCCGGGCCTCCTCACCAGCGCTACACATTCCATCCTCGCTAGTGTGCAGTCTAAGACAGATGACATAACAAGAATTTTTAACCGCAAAGTCAAATCGAACCTTCGGTTCGCAGTCAAATAAGGAAGGAAAAAGATGCTGATTTGTGATAGATTCTTACTTTTTCGACTTCTTTGACTTTGCGGTTTATACTCTTTATTATGCCTTCTGTATTTGACAGAACACTAGGAATTTCCGGCGGCCTATGATAAAATAACAAAAAAGAGCGAGGAAGATAATGGGTAAAAATATTTGAATAATACGGCAAACCATTACAGGGAGATTTATTTATGAAACCCGGTGGGTCGGAAATCATCATCTATCAGACCGGGGACGGTAAAACACGGATAGATGTACGCATGGAGGATGAAACGGTCTGGCTGTCTCAAGCGCAGATGGTTGAGTTGTTTCAATCAAGCAAAGCAAATATCAGTGAACATATACGGCATATATTTGAGGAAGGTGAGTTAAACGAATTTGCAGTTGTTCGGAATTTCCGAACAACTGCAGCGGACGGCAAAAACTATAATACCAAATATTACAACCTTGATGTAATAATCTCCGTCGGCTACCGGGTAAAGTCCCTGCGGGGTACCCAATTCAGAATATGGGCAAGCCGGATACTCAAGGAATACCTCGTCAAGGGCTTCGCCATGAACGATGCCCTGCTTAAAGCATCCGGCGGCGGCGGATATTGGCACGAACTGCTTGACCGCATCCGTGACATCCGCTCAAGTGAAAAGGTTTTTTATCGACAGGTGCTGGACCTCTACGCCACCAGCGTTGACTATGACCCGCATACCGGGGAATCACAAGCGTTCTTCAAAATTGTCCAGAACAAAATACACTTTGCCGCCCACGGACACACCGCCCCGGAAGTCATCATTGAGCGGGCGGACGCCGAAAGGCCGTTTATGGGCTTAACATCCTTTGAAGGGGAGCGGCCACGGAAGAACGAAGTAGGGATTGCGAAAAATTACCTTAACGAAACCGAATTGCAAACCCTCAACCGCATGGTTTCTGCTTTTTTTGACTTAGCGGAACTCCGGGCAATGAACCATGAACCCATGTATATGAAAGACTGGGTATCGGAACTTGATTCATTTGCGGATCGTTACGGAAAAGGAATTCTGTCAGATGCGGGAAAGGTGAGCCATAAACAGGCTTTGGAAAAAGCAGAACAGGAATACGAAAAATACCGTCAAAAAACGCTGGATGTATTGTCCCCCGTGGAACTGGCGTATATTGCAAGTATCAAAGAAACTCAAAAAAAGTTGGAAGGAAGGTGAGCTTGTCAAACAATGAAGTGTTGGAACAAGTTCCATTGGAACTTGTTCCGTTGGAACTTGTTCCGTTGGACCGGGGGCCGATCGAACAAAAAAAGGCCGCCTTTGTGGCGGTGGTGGGGCGGCCATCGGCGGGGAAGTCCACGCTGGTGAACAGTCTCTGCGGCGCGAAGGTAGCGATTGTGAGCCCCGTCCCCCAGACCACCAGAAACGCTATCCGGGGTATGGTGAACCGGAACGAAGGCCAACTGGTGTTTGTGGACACCCCCGGCCAGCACCTTTCGGAACGAAAGCTCAACAAAAAGCTGATGGATGTGGCGGGCCGGGCCGTGGGGGAAGCAGAATTGGTGTTGTATGTGCTGGACGCTTCCCGTCATCCCGGCGCGGAAGAAGAAGCTATTGCCGGGCGGCTTACGGCGTCTGTTGGCCGTATGGTTGTGGTCATCAACAAGATGGATAAAAGCGGCGCGGATGAAGGGTCCATCCGGGAATTTCTCAACGCCAATTTGCCCGCTCTGGACGCGTCCCGTATATTCCCCATATCGGCGCTTAAGAACGAAGGTACCGATGCTGTTTTGCAGTGCCTGTTCGCTATGGCCAAACCGGGGGAGGCGTTCTATCCCGAAGAGTACTACACCGATCAGGACCTTAACTTCCGTATCGCCGAAATTATCCGGGAAAAGGCCATCAACCGGCTGCGGGAAGAACTGCCCCACTCCCTCTACGTGGATGTGGCGGACGCGGAACTCCGGGACGGGGATACCAAACTCTGGGTACGGGCCTTTATCGTTACCGAACGGGAATCCCAGAAGGGCATGGTGGTGGGGAAGGGCGGCGCCATGATCAAGGCCATTCGGGAAGCCGCACAAAAAGATCTAAACCGCATCTTTGACTGGAAGGTGGAACTGGATCTGCGGGTCAAAACCGCCGGCGACTGGCGGCACAACGATACTACTCTCAGGCGGCTTATTGACCGGTGAGGGTGACAGGCCAACAGTAATGCTGTTCACGCAGTAAGAAAACCATCAATCTGTTTCAACAGCGCATCATAGCTATCCACACAAACAAGGTCCTTTTGGCTCTCCCTGATGGAGGGCGGAGCGCGGAACAGACAGCCTGAGTCGGCTTCCCGGATCATGGCAAGGTCGTTAAAGGAATCCCCGGCGGCGAAGATGTTCATGTTGAGGGATTTGAGTGCGGCAACGGCGTGTTTTTTTCCGTTCTGCTGCCGGAGCGTATAACCGGTGATGGTCCCGTCTATCGCGGTGATCAGGGTGTTACAGAACAGGGTAGGGTAGTTGAGCTTCGCCATCAGGGGTTTGGCGAATTGGGAAAAGGTGTCCGAAAGGATGATGAGTTCCGTCCGTTCCCGCAAGTAGCGGACAAATTCACGCGCCCCCTCCAGAGGCTCCATGCTCCCGATAACGTGCTGAATGTCCGGCAATTTGAGGTGATGTTGCGCCAAAAGTTCCAGCCGGAAATTCATCAGTTTGTCATAATCCGGTTCATCACGGGTCGTCCGCCGCAGTTCGGGAATCCCTGCGGCATCGGCAAAGGCAATCCAGATTTCGGGGATCAGTACGCCTTCAAGGTCAAGACAGATAATACGCATAAAGATACCTCAGGAGGATAGTATACGATGATTGGAGGGATTTGGGCAAGACAGCACAGATGACCGCGCATCTGGTATATACGGGCGAGGGAGGGGCAGGCCCCGTGACAAGGGCAACCCTAAAAACTTCAGTTTTTAGAGCTGCCACATCATATACTAAATCACAACGACACGGTAGTTACGACACCCGAAACCGTACCGGTTTTTAACAGCGTTTCTCCCACATACAGCGAATAGGTCCCGCCCTGCACCAGATCGGGGGAACTGATTATGAGTGACTGGAACTGTTTGGCGGCGGTGTAATCCCCTATTGTTTTTCCGGCTGAGTCTTTCAGTACCGCATGGGTTCCCGCGTTCTGTTTGCTTTTGAAGGTGAACGACAGACTATATTGTGTTGAGGTGGTTGACGGATTTTGCACCATACCGGAAGTCCCCGCCGCAAGCAGGGTACCGCCGTCGATAAAGAAGGTTCCGTCTGAATCAAGTGCGCCGTTCCCGGAAGATGCCGGCCCATGTACAACGATAACGCCGCCTGAAATCCAGACGTTTCCATTGGAATCGATACCATCGCCCTCGGCATTCACGGTGATGTTCCCGCCGTTTATGGTGATGGCGCAATTGGTATTTGCAGTGCCCTGCCCCGGCTGTGCGCCTTGTCCCGGCCGTCCGGGGCGCTGTATGGGAGCCGCCGCCGCGGTACCATCCGCAGCGTTTATACCATCGTCGGACGACACCAGATTGATCGTACCGCCGTTTACTACCACCTTTGCCGCTTCGAGTCCTTCATAGGATTTGGTAATCGAAATATTCCCCCCGTTGATAACCGCAAGGGAATCGCCGTGTATCGCGTCATCGTCAGTCCTAATCGAAAGGCTTCCCCCGGAAATGAGCACCGCATTGTTTGAATGGATTGCGTCATCAAGACAGTTCAAAGTGATGTTTCCGCTTTCAATGAGTACATTAAGGTCACTCTTTATGCCCTTGCAGCTGGTATCACTATCGTATCCTGATGTTTTGCTGGTGGCGCCGCCGCCCGATGTAATGGTTAGTACGGTATCGTCAAGGATATGCACGGCCCGGTATCCCTGTATGCCGTCTTCCGCCGATGTAATAGATACCGCAGCATCCGCACCGATATAGACATATCCCGCCCCTTCATCTTCCGCGTCCGACTTGATACCGTCCGCGCCGGAAGTAAGCGTTAAATTTCCGCCCTTAATAACCACAGAATCGTTACCCTTAAGCGCGTTGTTCGGGGCGGTTACCGTGATGCTCCCGCCCATGATCTTCAGGTTGTCCTTACTTCCGATACCGTTATTGGCATTGCCGTTCACCGTAAGGCTGCCGGTTCCGTTAATGGTGAGCGCGTTCTTTGAAAAGAGCGCGGCGTTCGGTTCGTCACCAGCGGTGTTATAGAAACTGGTATACACCGCCGCATCGGTGAGGGTGTTTTGCGTACCAGCAGCCAGGGTGATGATTTTTTTCTTGCTGTTGAATAAGGCCAGCGGAGCGCCTTTTGAGGAGGCGATACTGACACCGTTCAAAATCAGGTTTACACTTTTGTTTACATCGACAATCACCTGTCCATCCGAAAGGCTCCCGGACAACGCGTAAGTGTCCGCGGTACTTCCGGTGATGGTGATAACATTGTTCGTGTTATCAATAGCAATCGTGTTTAATGGCGTACCGGTAAAGCTGCTGTTTCCATTTGCAAGAACGATGGACACTGCTCCTGTTACTGCCGGGATGCCGGTATCTTTGGAAGAATCCGGTACCGCCGATTCATAACTCCCGTCTGCTGAATCAACCTCCAGCGCCTGTATGGCGGCCAGTATGGCAGCCGCATCG
>BNVD01000048.1 GCA_025997835.1 Spirochaetia bacterium | reverse complement strand
AAGTATAAGTAAGATAATAGTAAGTGATAGAAACTGGAAGAGAGCATAGAAAGAAAAAAAAGTAAGAGAGAGAGGTGGGGGAAGAATGGTGTTAGAGGAGAGGGGGGGAGGGGGGAGAGGGGGGTGGGGGTGGGGTGTGGGGGGGGGGTTAATTAAGGTTTCAGGGCATGAAACGCCGCGCCCGGTTAGGGTCAAAACCCCGGCCGGGACGAATGGAAGCATTAATCGTAAAGCGCTGTCTGCCATGCCAATCCCCCTATGCTGGAACTATAGGGAGAAAATTTTGGTTTGTATTCAGTGTTTTGACTCAAAAAGCTGTGCAAAACTCACAAAATGGAGGATTTTGCCGGAAAATAACCGGGATTCCCCCAGGATGGACCCATAGAACTTTATAAGGCTTGCAATAGCGATAATTACCGCTTAAACTGACCGTATGTTTCCGAATATCGAATTCAATGAAGTAGCGTTTAAACATAGTATAAAGGAAACAAACATTCGCTATGCGCTGTGGCATCCGCTTCATGAACAACTGCTTGACGCCTATAAAAACAAATGGCTTGTTATTGGTCGGACTTACCAGTCCGCTGATGATGCCGGAAATTTAATTGAAGTCGTGTACAATATCATTGATGACGATACAGTGAATGTCTTTCACGCTATGCCATGCAGAAAGAAATTTTTAAGCGAACTTAATTTATAGGAGCCCACTATGCCAAGAATGACCGAGGAAGAAGCAAACGTTTTAGATGAAGAAATTACCAATGCTGATATAACGCTTAAACCAGGCAAGGGTGGTATTTTTACCCGCCAACGGGAATTGCTTGACGCTTTGGACCGGGTAAGCGCGGATTATATTATGACCCGTGCGATGGCAGCAAATAAAATGCCATTACAAATTCTCGGTGAAATGGTACATGAACAAATTATGCAAAATACGAGAGTTCTTGCAAACGGATAATTGATACCATGGAAACACGCCGAATAGTACTCGTAGAAGACCAGGAACTCCTGCGCCGGGGGCTTATGGCCGCTCTGGACAAGCCGGGAGATAAAACTCCTGAGGATAAAACCCCTGGAGATAAATCTCCTTGGACGATTGTGGGGGAAGCGGTGTCCCTGGAAGCGGCGCGTCATCTTTTGGAAAACCTCCGGCCGCCGCCGGATCTTATCATCCTTGACATCTCTCTGCGGGATAAGGAATGGGGGCTTGAGCTTATGCCCTGGCTTGCCGCGCAATACGGCGCGCAGAAAAGAGCCCCGCCGGTGCTGGTCTATTCGGTGTACGCCGATTATGCCCATATCAAAACCGCCTTTCACATGGGGGTTCAGGGCTATATCTCCAAGGCCGAGGGGCTTGCGGAACTGGAAGCCGCCATGGAGACCGTAGTCCAGGGGAATGTCTATGTTGATAAAAAGATGATGGCCAAATTAAGCTTCGTGCCGGAACTGATAGACGGTCTGACCAAACGGGAACGGGAAATTTTTATGCTGGTCCAGCAGGGGCTGGATAACCGGCGGATTGCGGAAAAACTCGGCCTTAATCTGCGGAGTGTGGAGAATTATATGAACCGCATCTACAACAAGACCGGAGTCAACACCCGCCGGGAACTTCAGGATTTGTAACGCCGAAGATCCGGCTGTTTTTCAGCAGCACTGCAATGCCGTAGCCCCCGTACACCGAAAGGAGCCGGTCGGGGATATTGACGGGAATGCGGGAGACGATTTCCGCAACAGGTAAGGGAACATGGTTGAGCAGCAATCCTAAAAAGTAGTAATTGTGCGGGACGAGGAATGTGCCGGATACGGGGTCGAGCAGAAGAATGAACCGCGCGATAAGGCCCCCGGTAATGCTTATCACGAGACACATTTCCAGAGAAAGGATGAGGAGCATCGTAAGGATGTTAAAGGAGCCGGGCTTTTCGTTTTCTGCTAGGTGATGGGAACGGCTGAAAAAAGCGGCGAGGATGACCCCGGAACCGCTGCAAAAAAAATAGAGCGCACTCAACAGATACTCGTCATTCAGGAGTTGGAAGGCAAGCACCGTCAGGGCGGCGGTGAGGCATCCATAGAGGGGGCCCGCAATGAAGGTGACGGTCAGGGTGAAGAGGGTGTCCATAAACAGGGGAACCTTAAAATGCCCTAAAAGGCCGGCAAGCAGATAATTCGCCCCGGCGGCGCAGAAACAGAGAAGCAGTTTTTTCAGGATTACGGTATACCGGTTCATGATTTCTATGATAGGCTGTTGTGCGGAATGGAGCAATATGGCGGTGCGGTTGTGGTGTAAGGTTCTGGTTGTATTGGCGGCCCTTTGTGTCCCGGTTTTTTCATCCTCGGCGGAATCTGCCGCGCAGCCGGGCCTTGATGAAACCGGCTCGGTGTATGCGGTACTGCGGAAATGGATCGCCGCGGAAACCGCCATTGGGATTTACCGCGCCTGGCCCGATACCGCTGGAAGCGGGGCGCTTGAGGCATCAGCGCTTCAAGAAGCGGCACTACTCGCTATTGAAGAGACTGCGGAGGCGGTCCGTGATTTTAAGCGGGGATATCAATACTACGCCTATTCCCTCAGTTCCTTTAGCCATGAAGCGCGGGTGGACGATATACTGTCCCTGCTGGAGGATACCGCCAATACGATCCGGGCGGGGAAGCCGTTACAGCCATCGTATCCAGAGGATACGGTGCAACCTGCGGATGCCGTGCATACAGTAGATGCATCGTATCCTCTGGATACGCCGCATCCGGTAGATGCGGCGCATACAGTAGATGCGATCCGGGACGCGCTTATCGCGTGGCAGCGGTATGACACCGCCCTGATGAACAGCATTCAGTTAAACTATGTCTATCAAAACGGTATCTTTATCATCACCATTCTGGCGCTGGTATGTTTTCTGACCCTGCAGCTGCGCAAGGTACAGCAGGCCGATGCAAAGGCGGAACGGTCGGCGGCATTTTCCCGCGACATCGTTCTGGCCCAGGAACAGGAGCGGCAGCGTATCGCCCGTGAACTCCACGACACTATTATTCCCGAAATCCGGCGCGTAGGATTTCTGTCTCAAGAAACGAAGTTTCAAAAACCAGGGTTCCCTGAGATAGAGAACGAGTGCAACACCTTAATTCTGAATATCCGGGAAATATGCCAGAACCTTATCCCCCCGGATCTTAATCTGCTTGGCCTGGGGGAATCCCTCAAAAATCTGTGCATCGCCTTTGAAGCAAAAAGCGGTATCGAATGCCGTCCCATAATCCCCGATAATGTGAGCTTCGGCGCCCTAAGCCCGGATATGCAGCTCCAGTGTTACCGCCTGGTTCAGGAAGCGCTGACCAATATCGAAAAACACGCAAAAGCAAGCGAGGCCTCGGTAACACTGCGGAATGACAGAAACACCGGGAAAGCGGCGCTCCTCATCTTTGTAACCGATGACGGCATAGGCTTTAATCCCTCCATCGCGCACGCGAATTCCTACCGTCACCCCGCCCTGTCCGCTTCCAACGAAACGGTACCTATGGGTATCCGGGGTATGTACGACCGCATGGGCATTTTGGGTGGAGCGCTATCCTTCCAGACCGGGCCCGGCGAAGGGGTCATGGTACGCATGGAGATTCCGCTAACATAATTCAGGGGATAGACCGGGAAAGGAAAAAAATGTAGGTTGGAGTAGGGGCAGTATGTACATGAAGCTTGCAAAAATACTACGGACGGTGATCATCCTCCTCTTAACGCTGTCTTTATCTTCCGAGAGGCCCGCGAATTTTTCCGGAGGCGCTGCTATGGGTACGAACAGTAATGTTGATGATGATGACAGTAATGCTGCCCGCAGTACTGTTGCCGCTCCTGTTGCTGTCCCCGCCGCCCCTCCCCCGGTTTCGGCCAAGGCCCGCTATCTGGAGCTTGCGCTGTATACCGGGTCCGGTTCCGGCCTCATCCCATCGTCCCGGCCGCCGTCAACGGTGGACCTGTTCCGGGTTATCAAAAAGGCCGCAGGCGACAAAAACATCCGGGGCCTCATCGTCAACACATCGGGCTTTACGTCGTCGTCGTCGTTAATCGATCAGACTACGCTCTGGGAATTACGGGCCGCGCTGGAAGCCTTTAAGTCAACGGGAAAGAAGGTAATCGCCTTTTTCGATAACGCCGCTTTTGACGACTACTGCCTCCTTTCCGTAGCGGATAAAATCGTCATGGACGATGTTGGAACCTTAACGTTTATGGGCTACGCATACGGGCGGGGGTATTTTCAGCATACCCTGGAAAAGCTCGGCATCGGGGTGCGGGAACTGCGGTACCTGAACTACAAGTCCGCCATGGAAACCTATACCCGCTCTTCCCTTTCTGCGGCGGATCGTACCCAATACAACGCCTATCTTGACGACATCTTTGGCCTGGCCAAAACAACGGTGATGAAAGCCCGTTCCTGGAAGGAAGCCGATTTTAACGCCATCCTGAACCGGGAATTCCTCTACTCCGCCGCCGCCGCAAAGACCCGCGGTTTGGTAGACGCTGTTGGCCGCGCCGAAGCGGTTGAGCAGATGATACAGGAGGTTGAGGGAAGCCCGGTGCTGTCATATTCCCTGTATGGCGATGCCGATGCCAGCCTGATGAACCGGGACCACATCGTATCATCCTACGGCCCCGGCGGGGGCTTTGCGTTACCGGGAACCGCCGCGCACATTGCCATAGTCTACGCCTCCGGGGAGACCGACCTTGACCGGGCCATGAACACCCGGAACCTTGCCCAAATTATCCGGGAGCAGGCGGCGAAGTCCAGGGTTAAGGCGATTGTGGTACGGATCGATTCACCCGGCGGCGCTGCCGACGCGGCGGACCATCTGGCCGAAGCGATCCGGGACGCCGCGAGTCAGGTTCCGGTGGTGGTGTCTATGGGCCCGGTGGCCGCTTCCGGCGGGTATTGGGCGGCCATGTACGCCAGCCACATCGTGGCTTCCCCCTATACCCTTACCGGGTCCATCGGGGTTATCGGCAGCTGGTTCTACGAGAACGGCCTGTATAACAAACTGGGGCTTTCGGTGGACACCCTGCAGCGGGGGACCCATGCCGGTTTGGGCACCGGCATCATCCTGCCCCGGCGAAACCTTACCAAAGAGGAGGAGGCCCGCTTTCGCCGGTATATTCTGGATATGTATGGTACGTTTGTAGGGAAGGTCGCCGTTGGCCGGAATCTGCCGGTTAAAAAGGTTGAGGCCCTCGCCCAGGGCCGGGTCTATTCAGGTATCAGTGCCCAGTCCCTTGGCCTCGTAGACAGTTTAGGCGGCCTCAGCGATGCTATCGCCATAGCCCGCACCCTCGCAAAAATCCCGGAAACCAAAAAAGTGGTCTATAAGGAATACCCCAAGCCCACCTTTATGCAGAACTTTGTAAACCGCTATCTTGGCGCCGTTCTGCCCAAAGGCGCAGCGTTACTGTCGCCGCAGTCCGCCCCATTAGGCTTGACCGGGGTAATGGGCGGCCTGGAACACCTGCAATACCGGCTCTCCCGCAACGGCCAGGTGATGCCGATACTGCCGCTTGGTGTGGTTGAACCGTAGGCGGCGTTACAACTTTTTCGCTGCCGCTGCTACGCCTTTGGCTTGCGGTTTACCGTAGGCCCCATCCGGGGGAAGGTATATCTGGTAGGCGGGGGCGGTTAGATCGATACCCGCGCCGTTAAAGCCGTTCTGCAGATTTTCGTAGAGTTCCGAATAGATACGCGGTACCTTGTTTACGTCTTTGGTGTAGGCGTTGATCTGGTACTTGGCGTAAAAGTCGTCCAGGCTGGTTTGGAGGACAAAGGGCTTGGGGGTTTTTTCGATGCCGGTTGTTTTCAGTGCAGCCGCTATCAGTATTTCGTGGACTTGCTTCCAGGGGACGCTGTAGCCCATAGTAACATCCGCGTAGAGGATCAGCCCTTCCTCGTCATCATCAGAAGACGTATTGTAGTTCACGATGCTGGAATTAAGGACCATCATGTTTGGGAACGTAACGTATTCATTCTTGTGGGTCTTGATGCGGATAACGATGAGGGATTTTTCCACCACAAACCCGGTAATGTCCTGAAACTTAATCCGGTCGCCGATTTTGAAGGGCCGCATATAGGTAATCACCAAATATGCGATACGGTTTTTAAAATTCTTCGCTACCCAGATTGAAAAGGAAAAGCTGATTATTCCGGGGTTCTACGCCGATTGGGCCCAGCCGACCTTCAACATACTGCGGGTGCTTGTGTACGCCTTTGCGATAGTGATGGTATACCCCTATCTGCCCGGTTCGGGGTCCGCCGTGTTCCAGGGTGTTTCCGTCTTTGTGGGTATCATCTTTTCTCTGGGCTCCTCCACCGCCATTGGTAACCTGATCGCCGGTTTGGTGATTACCTATATGCGGCCCTTCAAAATCGGCGACCGGATTAAGTTTCAGGACATTACCGGGTTTGTGGTGGAAAAATCCCTCATCGTTATCCGCATCAAGACCCACAAGAATGAATACGTTACGTTCCCAAACATGATGGTCCTTAATTCCAGCATCGTGAACTACAATACGTCTTCTGATGATGACGAGGAAGGGCTGATCCTCTACGCGGATGTTACTATGGGCTACAGCGTCCCCTGGAAGCAAGTCCACGAAATACTGATAGCGGCTGCACTGAAAACAACCGGCATCGAAAAAACCCCCAAGCCCTTTGTCCTCCAAACCAGCCTGGACGACTTTTACGCCAAGTACCAGATCAACGCCTACACCAAAGACGTAAACAAGGTACCGCGTATCTATTCGGAACTCTACGAAAATCTGCAGACCGGCTTTAACGGCGCGGGTATCGATCTAACCGCCCCCGCCTACCAGATATACCTTCCCCCGGATGGGGCCTACGGTAAACCGCAAGCCAAAGGCGTAGCAGCGGCAGCGAAAAAGTTGTAACGCCGCCTACGGTTCAACCACACCAAGCGGCAGTATCGGCATCACCTGGCCGTTGCGGGAGAGCCGGTATTGCAGGTGTTCCAGGCCGCCCATTACCCCGGTCAAGCCTAATGGGGCGGACTGCGGCGACAGTAACGCTGCGCCTTTGGGCAGAACGGCGCCAAGATAGCGGTTTACAAAGTTCTGCATAAAGGTGGGCTTGGGGTATTCCTTATAGACCACTTTTTTGGTTTCCGGGATTTTTGCGAGGGTGCGGGCTATGGCGATAGCATCGCTGAGGCCGCCTAAACTGTCTACGAGGCCAAGGGACTGGGCACTGATACCTGAATAGACCCGGCCCTGGGCGAGGGCCTCAACCTTTTTAACCGGCAGATTCCGGCCAACGGCGACCTTCCCTACAAACGTACCATACATATCCAGAATATACCGGCGAAAGCGGGCCTCCTCCTCTTTGGTAAGGTTTCGCCGGGGCAGGATGATGCCGGTGCCCAAACCGGCATGGGTCCCCCGCTGCAGGGTGTCCACCGAAAGCCCCAGTTTGTTATACAGGCCGTTCTCGTAGAACCAGCTGCCGATAACCCCGATGGACCCGGTAAGGGTATAGGGGGAAGCCACGATGTGGCTGGCGTACATGGCCGCCCAATACCCGCCGGAAGCGGCCACCGGGCCCATAGACACCACCACCGGAACCTGACTCGCGGCGTCCCGGATCGCTTCGGCCAGATGGTCCGCCGCGTCGGCAGCGCCGCCGGGTGAATCGATCCGTACCACAATCGCCTTAACCCTGGACTTCGCCGCCTGCTCCCGGATAATTTGGGCAAGGTTCCGGGTGTTCATGGCCCGGTCAAGGTCGGTCTCCCCGGAGGCGTAGACTATGGCAATGTGCGCGGCGGTTCCCGGTAACGCAAAGCCCCCGCCGGGGCCGTAGGATGATACGATGTGGTCCCGGTTCATCAGGCTGGCATCGGCATCGCCATACAGGGAATATGACAGCACCGGGCTTCCCTCAACCTCCTGTATCATCTGCTCAACCGCTTCGGCGCGGCCAACAGCGTCTACCAAACCGCGGGTCTTTGCGGCGGCGGCGGAGTAGAGGAATTCCCGGTTCAGGATGGCGTTAAAATCGGCTTCCTTCCAGGAACGGGCTTTCATCACCGTTGTTTTGGCCAGGCCAAAGATGTCGTCAAGATAGGCGTTGTATTGGGTACGATCCGCCGCAGAAAGGGAAGAGCGGGTATAGGTTTCCATGGCGGACTTGTAGTTCAGGTACCGCAGTTCCCGCACCCCGATGCCGAGCTTTTCCAGGGTATGCTGAAAATACCCCCGCCCGTATGCGTAGCCCATAAACGTTAAGGTTCCAACATCGTCCATGACGATTTTATCCGCTACGGAAAGGAGGCAGTAGTCGTCAAAAGCGGCGTTATCGAAAAAGGCGATTACCTTCTTTCCCGTTGACTTAAAGGCTTCCAGCGCGGCCCGTAATTCCCAGAGCGTAGTCTGATCGATTAACGACGACGACGACGTAAAGCCCGATGTGTTGACGATGAGGCCCCGGATGTTTTTGTCGCCTGCGGCCTTTTTGATAACCCGGAACAGGTCCACCGTTGACGGCGGCCGGGACGATGGGATGAGGCCGGAACCGGACCCGGTATACAGCGCAAGCTCCAGATAGCGGGCCTTGGCCGAAACCGGGGGAGGGGCGGCGGGGACAGCAACAGGAGCGGCAACAGTACTGCGGGCAGCATTACTGTCATCATCATCAACATTACTGTTCGTACCCATAGCAGCGCCTCCGGAAAAATTCGCGGGCCTCTCGGAAGATAAAGACAGCGTTAAGAGGAGGATGATCACCGTCCGTAGTATTTTTGCAAGCTTCATGTACATACTGCCCCTACTCCAACCTACATTTTTTTCCTTTCCCGGTCTATCCCCTGAATTATGTTAGCGGAATCTCCATGCGTACCATGACCCCTTCGCCGGGCCCGGTCTGGAAGGATAGCGCTCCACCCAAAATGCCCATGCGGTCGTACATACCCCGGATACCCATAGGTACCGTTTCGTTGGAAGCGGACAGGGCGGGGTGACGGTAGGAATTCGCGTGCGCGATGGAGGGATTAAAGCCTATGCCGTCATCGGTTACAAAGATGAGGAGCGCCGCTTTCCCGGTGTTTCTGTCATTCCGCAGTGTTACCGAGGCCTCGCTTGCTTTTGCGTGTTTTTCGATATTGGTCAGCGCTTCCTGAACCAGGCGGTAACACTGGAGCTGCATATCCGGGCTTAGGGCGCCGAAGCTCACATTATCGGGGATTATGGGACGGCATTCGATACCGCTTTTTGCTTCAAAGGCGATGCACAGATTTTTGAGGGATTCCCCCAGGCCAAGCAGATTAAGATCCGGGGGGATAAGGTTCTGGCATATTTCCCGGATATTCAGAATTAAGGTGTTGCACTCGTTCTCTATCTCAGGGAACCCTGGTTTTTGAAACTTCGTTTCTTGAGACAGAAATCCTACGCGCCGGATTTCGGGAATAATAGTGTCGTGGAGTTCACGGGCGATACGCTGCCGCTCCTGTTCCTGGGCCAGAACGATGTCGCGGGAAAATGCCGCCGACCGTTCCGCCTTTGCATCGGCCTGCTGTACCTTGCGCAGCTGCAGGGTCAGAAAACATACCAGCGCCAGAATGGTGATGATAAAGATACCGTTTTGATAGACATAGTTTAACTGAATGCTGTTCATCAGGGCGGTGTCATACCGCTGCCACGCGATAAGCGCGTCCCGGATCGCATCTACTGTATGCGCCGCATCTACCGGATGCGGCGTATCCAGAGGATACGATGCATCTACTGTATGCACGGCATCCGCAGGTTGCACCGTATCCTCTGGATACGATGGCTGTAACGGCTTCCCCGCCCGGATCGTATTGGCGGTATCCTCCAGCAGGGACAGTATATCGTCCACCCGCGCTTCATGGCTAAAGGAACTGAGGGAATAGGCGTAGTATTGATATCCCCGCTTAAAATCACGGACCGCCTCCGCAGTCTCTTCAATAGCGAGTAGTGCCGCTTCTTGAAGCGCTGATGCCTCAAGCGCCCCGCTTCCAGCGGTATCGGGCCAGGCGCGGTAAATCCCAATGGCGGTTTCCGCGGCGATCCATTTCCGCAGTACCGCATACACCGAGCCGGTTTCATCAAGGCCCGGCTGCGCGGCAGATTCCGCCGAGGATGAAAAAACCGGGACACAAAGGGCCGCCAATACAACCAGAACCTTACACCACAACCGCACCGCCATATTGCTCCATTCCGCACAACAGCCTATCATAGAAATCATGAACCGGTATACCGTAATCCTGAAAAAACTGCTTCTCTGTTTCTGCGCCGCCGGGGCGAATTATCTGCTTGCCGGCCTTTTAGGGCATTTTAAGGTTCCCCTGTTTATGGACACCCTCTTCACCCTGACCGTCACCTTCATTGCGGGCCCCCTCTATGGATGCCTCACCGCCGCCCTGACGGTGCTTGCCTTCCAACTCCTGAATGACGAGTATCTGTTGAGTGCGCTCTATTTTTTTTGCAGCGGTTCCGGGGTCATCCTCGCCGCTTTTTTCAGCCGTTCCCATCACCTAGCAGAAAACGAAAAGCCCGGCTCCTTTAACATCCTTACGATGCTCCTCATCCTTTCTCTGGAAATGTGTCTCGTGATAAGCATTACCGGGGGCCTTATCGCGCGGTTCATTCTTCTGCTCGACCCCGTATCCGGCACATTCCTCGTCCCGCACAATTACTACTTTTTAGGATTGCTGCTCAACCATGTTCCCTTACCTGTTGCGGAAATCGTCTCCCGCATTCCCGTCAATATCCCCGACCGGCTCCTTTCGGTGTACGGGGGCTACGGCATTGCAGTGCTGCTGAAAAACAGCCGGATCTTCGGCGTTACAAATCCTGAAGTTCCCGGCGGGTGTTGACTCCGGTCTTGTTGTAGATGCGGTTCATATAATTCTCCACACTCCGCAGATTAAGGCCGAGTTTTTCCGCAATCCGCCGGTTATCCAGCCCCTGCTGGACCAGCATAAAAATTTCCCGTTCCCGTTTGGTCAGACCGTCTATCAGTTCCGGCACGAAGCTTAATTTGGCCATCATCTTTTTATCAACATAGACATTCCCCTGGACTACGGTCTCCATGGCGGCTTCCAGTTCCGCAAGCCCCTCGGCCTTGGAGATATAGCCCTGAACCCCCATGTGAAAGGCGGTTTTGATATGGGCATAATCGGCGTACACCGAATAGACCAGCACCGGCGGGGCTCTTTTCTGCGCGCCGTATTGCGCGGCAAGCCAGGGCATAAGCTCAAGCCCCCATTCCTTATCCCGCAGAGAGATGTCAAGGATGATAAGATCCGGCGGCGGCCGGAGGTTTTCCAAAAGATGACGCGCCGCTTCCAGGGACACCGCTTCCCCCACAATCGTCCAAGGAGATTTATCTCCAGGGGTTTTATCCTCAGGAGTTTTATCTCCCGGCTTGTCCAGAGCGGCCATAAGCCCCCGGCGCAGGAGTTCCTGGTCTTCTACGAGTACTATTCGGCGTGTTTCCATGGTATCAATTATCCGTTTGCAAGAACTCTCGTATTTTGCATAATTTGTTCATGTACCATTTCACCGAGAATTTGTAATGGCATTTTATTTGCTGCCATCGCACGGGTCATAATATAATCCGCGCTTACCCGGTCCAAAGCGTCAAGCAATTCCCGTTGGCGGGTAAAAATACCACCCTTGCCTGGTTTAAGCGTTATATCAGCATTGGTAATTTCTTCATCTAAAACGTTTGCTTCTTCCTCGGTCATTCTTGGCATAGTGGGCTCCTATAAATTAAGTTCGCTTAAAAATTTCTTTCTGCATGGCATAGCGTGAAAGACATTCACTGTATCGTCATCAATGATATTGTACACGACTTCAATTAAATTTCCGGCATCATCAGCGGACTGGTAAGTCCGACCAATAACAAGCCATTTGTTTTTATAGGCGTCAAGCAGTTGTTCATGAAGCGGATGCCACAGCGCATAGCGAATGTTTGTTTCCTTTATACTATGTTTAAACGCTACTTCATTGAATTCGATATTCGGAAACATACGGTCAGTTTAAGCGGTAATTATCGCTATTGCAAGCCTTATAAAGTTCTATGGGTCCATCCTGGGGGAATCCCGGTTATTTTCCGGCAAAATCCTCCATTTTGTGAGTTTTGCACAGCTTTTTGAGTCAAAACACTGAATACAAACCAAAATTTTCTCCCTATAGTTCCAGCATAGGGGGATTGGCATGGCAGACAGCGCTTTACGATTAATGCTTCCATTCGTCCCGGCCGGGGTTTTGACCCTAACCGGGCGCGGCGTTTCATGCCCTGAAACCTTAATTAACCCCCCCCCCACACCCCACCCCCACCCCCCTCTCCCCCCTCCCCCCCTCTCCTCTAACACCATTCTTCCCCCACCTCTCTCTCTTACTTTTTTTTCTTTCTATGCTCTCTTCCAGTTTCTATCACTTACTATTATCTTACTTATACTT
>BNVD01000047.1 GCA_025997835.1 Spirochaetia bacterium | reverse complement strand
CTTTTCCGGCTACGATGACTGGAAGGGCAAAACCTATCCGGTGATCAACGTCTCCTACCGGTGGCTAAAGACCCGGTTCAGGTAGACATCCTCCTGTACACTGGAGAGGATACGGTACTTGTCGCCCGCGGCGTGTTTATAGGCGAATTCATCCGCCGCCGCAGTGGCGGTAAGCAGCAGTAACAGTACAGGGCCTGCGATATAGCGCATAATAGTATTCATGTTTGTATCATCCTTCCAGCAGCGGCGCAATCTGCCGTTTAAGCGCGTCAAGTTGGGTCAGAAAAAGCCCGGTCTCTTCATCAATCACGGTCCGGTCTTCCGCCCTGCCCGCCTCCTCAAGCCGGGCCGCCAGGCCTCCCGCAGCTTCGGCGCCAATGATCCTGCAGGCGCCTTTCAGCGCATGAACCAGAATGGTGTACTGTTTGTAATTGCCCTCCTCCATAGCAAGCTTTATCTGGGGAATCCGGTTGTCCGCATCGACACAGAATATAGCGAGAATCTGTTTATACCCGTCAATGGAGCCGCCGGTATTGGCAATTCCCGCCTGGGTATTTACCCCGGTGATTTCGCTTAGCCGGGAGCGGGCATCCTCTTCAACCGGATTGCGGTTTCGGTGGAATCCGAACGGAACGGCCGTGCCCGGCACCGGGGAATTTTTCAGACCGCAGAGCAGGCGGAAGGGGGACGGCGGAGCTTTCAGTGGTCACGGGAATACGAGTCGGTGTTTGACCGGGACCGGCGGGGGAACATCACCATTGATAAACAGTACTTTATGCCTATGGTACGGAATGTACCGGTGTTTCCCCCCAGGGATCTCAAACCCGGCGATACCTGGACTGCGGAAGGCAGCGAGGTCCACGATTTCCGGGACAGCTTCGGCATAGAGGATCCTTACGTCATCTCCCTTACGGCGAACTATACCTTTTCCGGCTACGATGACTGGAAGGGCAAAACCTATCCGGTGATCAACGTCTCCTACCGCATCTTCGACGAACCGCCGCCTGTGAAGGGGACTACCTGGCCCCGGCGCATCCTGGGTTCCTACGCGCAAGTGATCTACTGGGACCCCGTTTTGGGCCAGGTCCGGGGCTATCGTGAGAATTTCAGGGTGATTTTTGAGCTTTCCAACGGAAACACCGTCGAATACCGGGGAACCGCCGAGGCGGAACTGCTGGAATCGGCGGAGATGGACAAGCGGCGACTGGCCGATGAAATCCGCAAGGACATTGAAGACCTTGGTATCAATGATATTTCGGTGCGCGCGGTAGATGGTGGGGTTGCCCTGAACCTTGAGGACATCCAGTTTAAGGCCGAATCGGCGGAACTGCTCCCGCAGGAACAGGCCAAGCTGGACAAGATTGGCGCGATCCTCAAACGGTACGCCGACCGTGACATTCAGGTGGACGGCCACACCGCTCTTGCGGGGGGAAGCGCCGCCAGCCGTCAACGCCTTTCGGAGGAGCGGGCCGGGGCAGTGGCGGACTATCTTATCGGGAAAGGCATCCGCAGCGCCGACCGGATTCTGGTACAAGGCTTCGGCGGCGACCGGCCCCTGGGGGATAACCGCAATGAGGCGGGACGAAGGCTGAACCGGCGGGTGGAGATTACAATTCTGGAGAATTGAAAGGTGTGTGCATGCATGATCTGGTATATACGTGCGGCTGATGCCGATAAAATCGAACAAATGCTGGCTTCCGTATGCTCGTAGTATCACCCATGAAAACGCCCCGGTTAAGAAAAGCCGTACCCGCAATTTTCATCCTGTTGATATTCTTCTCTGCCGTCCCCGCAATTCTCCGCGCAGAGGAGCGTTCACAAATACCGGTAACAGCATCACTGCCGGATACCATCAGGATATATTCGTTCAACATTCAGGTTTTCGGTGTTTCCAAAATGGCAAACCCCGAAGTGACCGGTATTCTGACAGCAATAGTATCACAGGCTGATATAATTGCGGTGCAGGAAGTGCGTTCCGCCGGTATTGAGCCGGTAGAGCGGTTTATGGCGTTGCTGCCGGAAAAATACAGCTATGTTATCGGGCCCAGGGAAGGCAGGTCAGGGTCAAAGGAACAGTATTGGATAATCTACGATGCCAACAAGTTTACGGTCCTGGGGGATGAAACATGGCCCGACCCGGAAGATATTTTTGAGCGGAATCCCTACGCTGTTTTTTTTCAAACCAATGGAAGTACCGGCAACAGTAATTTTGATTTTATCCTGATGAATAACCATATCCAGCCCCGCAGGGCCGCAGAGGAAATAGCAGCGTTGCCGGAAGTGGCCGCGTATTACCGGGACTTATGGCAGGAACCGGATGTTCTTATCGTGGGCGACTTTAACGCCGACGGATACTATTATGATGAATCCCTCCTGTCTTCCGTATTCCCGGAGGATGAATATACCATCATCATAACCAACGACCTTGATACTACGGTTGCAGACAGCGATAATACCTATGACCGGATTATTGTTACTTCCTCCGCCGTTGAGGACTATACCGGCAACTACGGGGTAATCCGGTTTGATGAACAGTACGATTTTAGCCGGTATTCCATATCCCCCCAAAAAGTAAGCGACCATTATCCGGTGTGGGCCGAATTTTTTACCGGCCGGGACACCGATTAGCGTTGTTGCCGTTATTGGAACCGGAGTTCTGCGGCCCCTACCGGGCGGATGCGGATCGGGGTGACCGAAGCGGCGCCGAAAACCGCTTCCATCCGTGCCGTGTAGGCGTCAAGGCAGTCCAGCGGGATATAGGCCTGAATGGTACCGGCGAAGCCGCCGCCGTGCACGCGGCATGCGCCGTTGCATGCGCCGTTGCTCATGCCGTTGCTGGCGCCTGAACCCATCGTTTCGGTTTCAATAAAATTCCGGGTTATGGCCAGGGCTGTTGCGATGCCCTGCTCTTTGGGGTGTTTAGCGGCGTAGATATTCTGCAAAAGTTCCCAGGAGGAGTCCCCGGACTGATTAACCAGACGCAGAAAACCGGCGACGGCCTGTACTTTAGCCGCTTTCTCCTGCGCCTTGTCCGCCTGTTCCAGAGCGGCCAGCATGGCATCTACCCGCTGGTTTTCGGCAAAGAAGTGCAGTGCCCGTAGCAGTGCTCGATCCCCGGCGGCTTTTCGTATTTCTGACGCATGGGCCAGAACCGCTTTGCCGTCCACTTCCCGGAGAACCGTCTTGCCGAAAAAGGCCGCCACCGCTTTCATCTCCGCAGGAATGGCGGCGTAATCTTCGGTAAGGTCCGCATGGCTCCCGTGGGTATCCACCACGCAGAGGGCGAAGGCCGCCGCTGCCAAATCGAAGTTTATCTGTTTTACGACAGGATGCGCGGCATCCTCAAAGTCGATGGCCACCGCTCCGCCCGCAGCGCAGGCGGTCTGGTCCATCAGGCCGCAGGGTTTCCCAAAGTAGGTATTTTCCGCAATCTGCCCGATCTGGGCCAGTTCCAGGGCGGATCGTTTGCCCTCGCCGTAGAGGCTGTCGAAGATACGGGCGAAGAGCACCTCCACCGCCGCCGATGACGAAAGCCCCGATCCGGGCAGCACGGTGGACGCAGCATTGGCGCTGAAGCCCCCCACGTCCACTCCCCGCCGGGCCAATTCCGCCGCAATACCCCGTACCAGCGCTTCGGTGGTTCCCCGTTCTTCATCCTTGCTGTCCAGGTCCGGCGAACCATCGGCCTTTGCCAAATTGACCGACACATCGGGGTACCCCGTGGACCGGAAGAAAACCTTTTTGTCCCGTCTTGGGGCCACAATGGCCGCCGAATCCAGTTGTATGGAAGCGGCAAGAACCTTGCCCCGGTTATGGTCCGTATGGTTGCCCCCCAGCTCGGTGCGGCCTGCGGCGGTAAACACCCGGAGCGCGGTTTCAGGAAAGTCCGTCAGGGGGAAAGCCTGGGGGTCAAGTATCCCTTCGATAAGGGCGGCATAACGGCGCCGTGCGGTCTCCGCAGTACCCGTTCCGTAGAGATCCTCAAAGATGGCCGCCGCCCCGGCGGTTTTAATGGCTTCGAGCAGTGTTTTTCCGGTCATAAAAATCTCCTATTGACGGTGATTATACAGAATACGAAAGAATTGTGGTAGCGGAGGATGATAGCGGTGACCGTTCGCCCCCCTTATTTATTTATATCGCCCATACTATCCTCATCAATGTGAAACATCCGCTTATAGAAACGTTAACGGGCCTTAGGGGCAATCCGAGGGCCTGTGTTTACACCGAGCCCCTCTGGGGACTCTCCATGAATCTGTGCCTCCCCTACGCATCGGTGTACATGATCGCCCTGGGCCTCAAGGACTGGGAAATCGGGTTTGTGGCATCGGTGTATATGTTTGTTCAGGTGATCTTTGCCTTTCTGGGCGGGCCCATAACCGACAAATTGGGGCGCAGAAAAACTACCGCCATCTTTGACTTTATCGCCTGGTCCATCCCCTGCCTGATATGGCTGCGGGCGGAGGGCTTCTGGTACTTTTTTGTAGCCGCCTTGTTTAACGGCACGATGAAAGTCACCACCAATTCCTGGGACTGCCTTTTGGTGGAAGACGCCGAAAAAAGCCAGATAACCCGTATCTATTCTTTGGTGATTAGCTGCGGCCACCTGTCCGCATTGTTCGCGCCCATTTCTTCCATACTGGTATCCCGGTTTACCCTGGTGCCTGCCATTCGTATTCTCTACCTCAACGCCTTTATCGTGATGACCGCCAAGCTCATTCTGCTATTTCTCTTTTCACGGGAAACCAAAACCGGCATGATCCGCATGAAGCAAACCAAAGGGGTAAGTACCATCCATCTGCTTGCGGGGTATAAGGATGTGATACGGATCATGGCCGCTTCTCCGGGTACCATCTTCGCCATCCTCATAAGCGCACTGGTGGGTATCGTAGGAATGGTGAACACCACTTTTTGGCAGGTTATCGTCAGTAAAAAGATCGGTGTGCCCGATACGCTGCTGCCCTTTTTCCCCATGCTCCGTTCCATCCTGTCCCTGTTTTTTTTCTTTACGGTTATTCCCTGGCTTACGGGGAAAAACCTGCGCTTCCCCCTGCTCCTGGGGTTCGCCGTCTACCTTGTGGGACAGACCATCCTGATCCTCACCCCGGTTGAAGGAACGCTGCGGTATCCGGTACTCATAGTCTCCCTCATCTTTGACGGTTTCGGCGGTGGAATACTGGCCATGCTGGCGGAATCTCTGGTGGCCCTCCACGTGGACCCCGCCGAACGCGCGCGGGTACTGGCGCTTCTGCAAATGACCATCATGTTCGTGAGCGCCCCATTCGGCTGGATTGCGGGATTACTGTCCGGCATTTCCCGGAACCTGCCCTTTGTACTCAATTTGGTGATGCTTCTTACCGGGATTGCGGCAACGGTGGTGTATTACGGTACCGTGTCTGGTTCCCCAAAAAATGATCGTTAAGTTAGAAAAAATCAGATTTTTTTGATTTTTCTTGACTTAAAAGTCATTTTCGGCTATTCTTGGTCTATGGAACGGAGACTTTTTGCGGCCCTTGGGGCATGGAAAGGCAAACGGGGCCGGCAGCCCCTTATCGTAGAGGGTGCCCGGCAGGTTGGAAAAACCTGGCTGATAAACGAATTCGGCCGCAGGGAATTCCAAAATGTCATCTATATTGATTTTGAAAAAAACAGGCGGGTAGCGTCCTTTTTTGAGGAGGACATAACACCTGAAAAAATTGTACGGTATTTGGAGGGTGAATTCGGGACGAAAGTCATCCCCGGCAAGACCCTGCTTTTTTTTGATGAGATCCAGTCCTGTGAACGGGCGCTTACATCCCTTAAATATTTTTGCGACGAAGCCCCCGATATACCGGTGATAGCCGCCGGTTCGCTCCTTGGGGTGGCGCTTAACCGGGAACAGTATTCATTTCCCGTAGGAAAGGTAGAAACCATGCGCCTCTTGCCCCTGGACTTTGAGGAATTTCTCTGGGCATTGAAAAAACACTGGTTGTGCGATGAAATCCGTATCTCTTATACACAGGATAAAAAAATGCCCCTTGCCTTGCACAACGAACTTTTGGAATTGTATAAACTTTTTTTAATAACCGGAGGAATGCCCAAGGTTGTTAGTGTTTATGCGGAAGAAGAACGATTAGTGAATGTTGCGGTGATTCAGAATGAAATCATGAATAATTATATAGCCGATATGGCAAAGTACGCTTCCCCGCAAGACAGTGTCAAGATACGGGCCTGCTATAATTCTATCCCCAACCAGTTGGCAAAGGATAATAAAAAGTTTCAGTACAAGGTGGTGAAGTCCGGGGGAAGCGCGGCCATTTTCGGCGCATCAATAGAATGGCTCAACTTCGCCGGAGTAGTGCTGAAGTGCGATAAAGTATATACCCCCCGGCTTCCCCTGGCGGTGTATACCGATCCTGCAAGTTTTAAGCTCTACATGGCCGACGTGGGGATGCTCACCATGAAGTCTGCCCTTCCCCAGGGGATGATCCTGTCCAATCTGGAAGTGGACAACACCTTTCTGGGCGCCCTTGCGGAAAATCATGCGGCGGCAAGTTTGACCGCCCTGGGGCATCCCCTCTACTACTGGCAGTCGGACAGTACCGCTGAGGTGGATTTTGTCATACAAAAAGAGGAGCAGATTATTCCGGTCGAGGTTAAGGCGGGAACCCGCGTCAAATCACGGAGCCTTTCGGTTTTTGGTGAAAAATATACCTACGATTACGCGGTACGTATTTCCGCCAAAAACTTTGGGTTTGAGAACCGGATAAAGAGCGTACCGCTGTATGCGGTGTTTTGTATGTGAAGGGGCTTGCTCTGCAGTTATTTATTTCCTGATTCCCAGAGGTAATTCCAGGCCGATATTCTGTAAAAATTGTTCATCCAGCAATAATCCGGGCGCCGGACAGTCCGCGACAATTCGTCCTTCATGTAAAAAAATGACCCTGTTCGCAAGTTCCAGCGCCATATCAAGATCGTGGCTTGCGATTATTTTAGTACCGCGCAGGTTTTTCAGTAAAGTAATAAGGTTTTTTCGCGCCCGCGGGTCAAGCGCGGCGGTTGGTTCGTCAAGTAACAGAATGTCACGCTCCATAATCAATACGCCGGCCAGGGCGGCGCGCTGTTTTTCTCCACCGGAAAGCGTGTGCGGGGCGCGTTCCGCAAGATGTGCCGCTTCAACACAGGCTAAACTTGCAATGGCACGTTCTTTTGCCTCGTTTGGCGTTACGCCTTTTTTCATAATACCGAACGCGACATCTTCCCAAACAGTCGGCATAAAGAGCTGATTGTCGGGTTCCTGAAACACAATACCCGCTTTACCTTTTGCGCTGCTCTCGTTTTCAATACGGATAACGCCTACAGAAGGTTTTACGCATGAAGCGATAATTTGTAATAAGGTTGATTTACCCGAACCGTTGGAGCCTAAGCATACAACACAGTCGCCCCGCTCTACAGAAAAGTTTACCTCGTGAAGGGCGCGGGATGCGGGCCTTGTTTTGTCATAATAGTGCGAAATGTTTTGAACAACTAAATGAGCCATACAACCACCACAAAAAAAATGATACTCACCGCCAGCAGAATACTGTCTCGTATTTTCCACTTAAAAGAGATCGTAACAGGAAAAGTGCCGTCAAACCCCCGGTTTGACATGGCAATCCAGACGAGATTTGAGCGAAACGCCGCGCGTGTAAGCGTTGCGGCGAATACTGCCGCGAGGGAACGCCATTGGTATACGGTATTATTTTGAGGGAGCCGTGAACGCATTCCGGCAATGGCCGCAGCAAACCCCCCGTATAATAAAAATAGAGCGCGGTACGTCAAAACAAAAAGCGAAACAAGTTTTTCCGGCGTTTTAAGCGCAGACAAAGACGAAGCAAGAAGACTTATACTCATCGGCGCGATAAAAAACATATACGCTAATGCCGCGCAATTAATACGGAGTGTATACAATAAAGCGCTGGACGAGCTAAATCCGGTAATAACCGGCAGCCATAAAACGAGCGCCATCATATTTACCGGAATAAGCCGCTGAATAGTTACGCGAATATCGCGGAGTAGTACACACAAGAACGCCAGTAGTACCGCGCACAACAAAATTATATTTGTTATAGTTACCGCGGAAATTATAACAAATGCCGCCGAAAGAAGACGGTACCGCCCATCAAAAGATTTCAGTAAATCTTTTTTAAATTCAAGCCGGTCGAGATACATAGTCAGGTTTAACCTTTGAAAGGAAAGCCACGATAAAACATGAGATAAGGCCCTCCACGGCGGCAAGGGGAACATTGGCGGCAAAGAGCAGAGCCGCCGTTGTCTGTAAAGCGTTGTCGGAAAAAAAGAGAGACGTTACCACAAGGGCCGTCCCCGCAAGCACTGCCGTAAAGCCGCCTAAAAACGCGCCAATAAGACGGAGTTTTTCCGGTATGATGCGGAAAACCAAACCGCCGCACAGGGCCGCGCTTCCCATGGAAGCGGTATTTACCCCCAAGGACAGTAAACCGCCGAACTGAAACAAAAGCCCCTGCAAAAAGAGCGCGATAAAAAGAGCGGGGACGGCACTCCAGCCCAACATAATACCGGCAATCCCCAACAGCGTAAGGTGTATACTCGCAGGTCCGAGCGGCACATGGACGAGCGAGGCCAAAAACAGGACCGCCGACACCAACGCTGTTTCCGGCAGCTTTTCAACCGGAGTCTTTTTTAACCCTATGGCAAGACCGCCAGCCGCCAGCGCCCAGCCCGCCGCCAAAACCGGCGGCGAGAGCACCCCTTCGCTAATGTGCATTTTTCCCCGATCCTTTTTTGCGTAACCCAGCGAAATACCACAGCGCAAATATGTTGGCAAGGAGGCTCAAGCCCAGAACGATTGCGATTGCCTTGGGCAATTTATTTGAAGGCGCTGTGTTTTGTGCCGGAAGCGCCGTTTCTGCCTCCGCTGCGTCATCCACTGTGACGATTATTTCCCCCCGGTGGCCCATACCGTCTTCCGCAGCGAGCCGCCAATCACCGGCCTCAAAAGGAATAAAGCTAAAGTACCCGTCGCGGTCGGCGATGCTTTCCTGTGCCGGCGCATCGGGAGACGAAGGTGGAAAGACCCTGACTTTGGCAAAGAGCATGGACGTACCGTCTGTATAGGAAAAGCGGACGGTATGTACACCGGCTTGCCCTGTTACATCGGAAACTTCCACGCCGTGGGCGAAAGCGGTACCGGGAAAGATTAAGAACAAAATCGAGGCCAACACCGGTACCGCCAAAACAGACAGATATTTCATATAATCCGATTGCTTATCGTACCGCAAAAACCAGCGTAGCCTTGAGGTTGTCTTCATCAACACCCGCTTGAGACGATTTCCGCATATCCCCCGCCTGAAAAATCCACAGGACCGGTTTGCCCATATTGATATGGTCAAGCTTGAATGCTACCTCGCCTTTTGCGTCGGTTTTCGCCGTATGCGCCCAGACATCCATCGTGTGATAATCGTAGTAATCCCAGCTCGCCTTGACTTCCCCATTTACCCAAGGCTGTCCTTTGTAAAGGACGCGAAGCATTATTCGAGAATTCCGCTTCATGTCGGCGGGGTTATTGAGGGGAACGATCTCAAAGTCATGGCCAAGCGGTTGACTGAATGTCCTGTCATTCTTGTTCGGATTGAGATAGAGCTTCCCCCATTTGGTAAAATAGCGCGACACCTGAACCGACTTGCCGGGATTGGCGGCTAACACTTCGCTTCTTTTGCCATCGGCATAGCTGCCATCGGTCAGAATGGAATAGTACCCGCCTATGCTCCTGAAAACCGCTACCGCAGGCGTGTCGTCAGATAACCGGTACTTTCCTTCATACCAGAGGCGGTCTCTGTTCGCTTCCAGCGGGAGGTTTGCACCCTTAACGCCGTTTTTGTAAACGTACATTTCAACGGTTTCAGGCGGCTCAATTTCCTCGCCTACCGCGAAATAGTGTGACGAAACGCCGATAATCGTGGCGGTATCCCCCGCCTTGTAAGCTGCCGCTGAATCGCCGGGGATAGTAAATGTTTCATGGGCAAACACGAAACCCGAAACAAGCAGGCAAATACCTGCGGCACAAAAAACCTTCTTCAAATTCTGCATAAATAACTCCTGAGACTGGCGTCTAATAATGTTGTTGATTTCTTGTTTGTTTCGACAAAGCAACGCGAAAAAACCGCTAAATTCGGTTTAAGGGCACTACACGCGTTTTCATAACGCCGCAGGGAAAGCGCCAAGGCTTCGGCCCTGACTTCCACAGTATGCCGAAAAGCGAATTTTTTGTCAATAGGGGTATATCGGTTTTAATCCTGGAACGCCCGCCGGACAGCTTTCTTTGATCGGACTGCCCGCTCTACTGCCCAGCACTTTCCCGAATCGCGTCCATCCACGCTCCCGGTCCCAGATAGCGGGTCGCGGGCGGCAGGTCCTGTTCCAGTTCCGCGAAGGACGCGGGGACCGACAGCGCCGCTGTCAGCCTGCTAATTGCGCCGGCATCTTTTACGCCGTCCGATGACGCACCGCGAAGCGGATCTCCGCAGTATCCCGCCGCCATCTTTTCCCGCAGTATTGCGATCAAGCGGTCCTTATCCATACAAATCTCCAAACAAGTCCGGCTGCGCTCCGGCGGCAAGGCCGGCCGGGGCGTTTCGCTTTTTTCCCCGCGTCCGGATCTCCGGCGGTTTTACCCGTTCCCGGCGGTCTTCCAGCAGGGATAGTGTTTCTCCGATAACGGCGGACATGGCGGCGTCCAGAAAGCCGCCGTCCCCGGCGTTGAGCGCCCGCTTGAGCGCGTCTGCGGCGGCGGCCTTTTCTCCCTTGTCCAAAAGCGCAAAGCCCAGGACGCAGTATCCGTCCGCCTCTCCCAATATCCTGGTAACCAGCGCGAGAAAATTCGCGCCGTTAGCCCCGGCTTCTTCCAGCAGGGCAAGGCAATACCGGGCATAGCGCAGCGCCAATAGCGGGCCGTCGCAGGAACGCTGTTCCCGCAGGTCCCGCATAACCCGTCCTGCCAGGACCGCAAACTGTTCTTCCAGTCCCTGCCGCAGCGCTTCTTCCGCCTGCTCCGCCGCCAGCGACAGCGGATGGGGCGTTAGTATCAACTGCCGGTACAGGTTCATCACCGCCGCGTTCAGTGCGGGCATTTCCGCGCCGTTACGCGCAGTAGTGCTGCCGGAATGTTCACCGGCGCCGTCCGGCGCAGAACTTCTGCCGCGCCCCATCCACCGCAAAAAGAGGCCCTTGAGTTTTCCCGGCGCCGAATCATCATCTATCCTGGCCAGCGCCGCCCGGCAGGCGGGAATATCATCCTTGTAAAGGGCCTTAATCGAATGGACCAGACTTTTCCAGCTCTGCAACCCAGGCTCGGTGATGGTTTCCATCAAGGCGAAACTTTCGGGGTTTTCCATTCCGTTGGCGGCCGCGTCAAAGGCATCCACCAGGCTCCAGTTGGGAGAATTGTGAGGATACTGTTCCATCAGGGCAGAAAGGCCGGCAGTTTGTTTCATACGGTAGGATACTTCCTAAAGATCTCCCAAATAATTCTTGATAAGATGCAGCTTGAGGTCCCGCAGTCCTTCGGTCACCGACACTTTGTAGACATGGGGATTGAGGAGCCGTTTGTAGCTGTTGTCGAACCGGTCCAGTTCTTTTTTGAGGGTCTCCCGTATATCTGCCAAAGGCGGGTGGGCGGCGGTGAGTTCCCCTCCCTTCATGCGGAGGCGCAGCAGCGGTTCTACCTCACCGTCCACCGTATGATAAAAATGACGGTAGTCCGCCGAGGGGTGCCAAAAGGTGTAACGGGTCCCCTGGGTAAGCGGCTCCGGCGCGGCGGACCCTTCGGCTTCATCGTCCAGCGCCAGCACGTCCGCCACGGCAAGGCCCTGAGCGTCACGGATGCGCCACACCTGCTTTACCCCCGGCATGGTGGTCTTGTCCGGGTTATCGGAGAATTTTATCGTTGGAACCAGCGCTCCCCCGGCATCCTCCTTGGCGGCGAGCTTGTACACCCCGGTAAAGGCCGCGTCGGTGCCCCCGGTTACCATTTGGGTGCCCACCCCCCAGGTGTTGATGGGAGCTGCGGCATCGGTAAGGGCTTGAATGATGGACTCGTCCAGATCGTTGGAGACCGATATGGTAGCTTTGGTCAGTCCCGCCGCATCGAGAATCTTGCGGACCTCCACCGAAAGGTAGTGGATGTCCCCGGAATCGAGCCTTACCCCGAAGTTTTTCCCCTCCGCCGCGAGCCGCTTGCCCACTTTTACCGCGTTCAGGACCCCGCTTTTCAGGGTGTCGTAGGTGTCGATGAGGAACACCGGGTTTTTGGGGAAGATGTCCGCGTAGGTCTGGAATGCCGCTTCCTCATTGGGAAAGGCCATCACCCAGGAATGGGCCATGGTCCCCAGCACGGGGATACCGTAGGTTTTGCCCGCCAGTACGTTGGAGGTCCCCGACGCCCCGCCGATAAAGGCCGCACGGGATGCGGACATGGCCCCATCCGGCCCCTGTGCCCGGCGCAGCCCGAACTCCATAACCGGCCCCTTGCCCGATGCCAGCCACACACGGGCCGTCTTGGTTGCAATCAGGCTCTGAAAGTTCACGATGTTGAGGAGCATCCCCTCCAGTATCTGGCACTCGATAAGCCCCCCGTCCAGCCGCAGCAACGGCTCCTTGGGGAATACCACCTGCCCCTCATCCATAGCCCAAAGGTCCCCCCGGAACCGGAAGTCCTTGAGGTAGGCCAAAAAGCCCTCGTCAAACATAGTGAGGCCCCGGAGGTATGCAATATCGTCTGCGGAAAAGGCAAAGGCCCGGATCTTGTCCAGCAGGGTTTCCAGCCCCGCGAATACGGCGAAGCCCCCGTCAAAGGGCTGGCGGCGGAAGAACATCTCGAATACGGCGCGTTTGTCCATTCCCTTCTTCCAGTAGCCCTGGGACATGGTGAGCCAGTAAAAATCCGTCAGCAGGGCGGATTGGAACGGTTCACTTTGATTGGTCATCTGGTTC
>BNVD01000046.1 GCA_025997835.1 Spirochaetia bacterium | reverse complement strand
TCCGTATCCACGACAGTGAATTGCAAAAGCGTATCTTCAATATCGTAGGAATTCCCCCGGCGGAAGCGGAAACCAAATTCGGCTTCCTCACCGAAGCCTTTAAGTACGGGGCCCCGCCCCACGGCGGTATCGCCCCCGGTCTGGACCGGCTGGTGATGCTCATGTCCGGGGAAACATCGATAAAAGAGGTTATCGCCTTTCCGAAAAATTCATTCGCGGTCAGCCCCATGGACGACAGTCCCGGCGAGGTTGATCAAAAGCAGCTTGATGAACTGCACCTTTCCATTGTGTATCCAGAGCAGAAAAACACCTAGGTCATCGACATCAGGTGTGAGGATGATTACGGTAGACCGATAGTGAAAGAACTGCTGGAATTGTTTTTTACGTTTTTCAGGATGGGCTGCGTAACCTTCGGCGGCGGCTACGCCATACTGCCGGTGATCGAGCGGGAGCTTGTCACCAAAAAAGGCTGGGCAACCATCGATGAAGTGATGGATTACTACACCATTGCACAGGTGACTCCCGGCGTTATCGCAGTAAACGTGTCAACCTTTCTCGGCTATAAACGGAAGGGCCTTTTGGGCGGCGCAATCGCTACGCTGGGTTTTGTGTTTCCCTCACTCATCCTGATTACGGTTATCGCCGCGTGTCTTGCCAACTTTGCGGACATTCCGGCGGTAAAACACGCGTTCGGCGGCATCCGGGTGGCGGTGGGCGCCCTCATTCTGGACACGGTGATCCGCCTGATTACGGGGATATTCCGGGACATCAAGGCGATTGCCATCTTCATCATTGCGCTGGGCTTGTCGGCGGTATTCAGCGCTTCCCCGGTGCTGTTGGTACTCGCCGCCGGTACTGCGGGGTTTTTTCTGTACCGGCCAAAGAAGGCTGGCGCCCCATGACCTACCTTATCCTCTTTGCCGAATTCTTCAAGATAGGCCTTTTCGCCATAGGCGGAGGACTGGCAACCTTGCCCTTTCTCTACAGGCTCGCCGGGGCCTACCCCTGGCTTACTCAAGAAATGATCCCCGATATGCTGGCGGTGGCCCAATCTTCCCCCGGCGCTATCGGGGTGAATATGGCAATCTACACCGGGTTCCGCTGCGCCGGTATCCCCGGCGGCATCATCGCCGCATTGGGTCTTGTAACCCCTTCGGTGATCATCATCATTGTTGTTGCCCGGATGCTGCGGGCCTTTAAGGAAAATGTGACGGTACAGGCGGTGTTTTCCGGCCTCCGCCCTGCCGCCGCAGGGCTCCTCGCCGCCGCCGGGTTTTCCGCCATCAGCCTTTCCCTGTACAATCCCGCCGCGTCCATCTGGTACCAACAGCTTCGCTGGAGGGAAGCGCTGCTGTTTGCGATACTGTTCCTGTTCATCAGGCGGTTTAAGGTTCACCCCATCGTGTATATCGCCGCAGCGGGGGGTGTTGGAATAGCGCTGGGATTCTGAGGGGGTGCGCCATAGGCCAGAATCCCGGTACCCCTTATACGGTAAACTGAGGTAGGTATTGTTTATTGGCGGCAAACATTTCATCCGTCATGTCGGAAATTTCCTGCATTGAACAAACCGCCGCAGAAAGGGGATCGTTTAGAATTGCGTGAAAAATTTTTCTTCTATCACCCGTTACGTGTCCCTCAACGGCAAGCTCTTCAATTTGTGCGCTTACGCCTACAAGAATCGCAAGCTGTTTGGGTAGCGGCCCCACATGAACCGGAACAAGGCCGTCCTTTCCCGCGTATACCGGAACTTCCACACAGGAGAGCGTGGGCAGGTTATCGATATAACCTTTATTGCGGACATTGCCGTTAAAACGGTAAACCGTGTTATCACCGAAACAGGCGTTAAAAATATAGGCGGCGTACTCATGACCCCGTTCAATATCGACGGAATCTCTGGCAAGGTATTCGTCAATTTCTTTTTTCCAGATGTCCTCACGTTTTAAATACTCGTTCAAAATGTAGGCGTATTCGCCGGGGTTCCAGCCGGTACCGTTTTTACAGTACGTTTCTATCAATTCAGGCCGTTTGCGGAACCACCAGTTGTACTCGGAATTGTGGCCTGACGATTCGGTCACGTAATAATCAAGGTGCCTGAACATTTCGTTGCGCACAATTTCTTCATTGTACACTTCGGGTCTTTTCACCGCTTCGCGGATACGCGGATAGGCGTCAAGGCCATTCACCTTATACTCAAGATAAAAAGCCTGATGATTGATGCCGGCGCAGGTATAGGTAACTTCCTTTTCAAAATCGGCGCCTATCCAGCGGGCAAGCATTTCCGCGGTGCCCTGCACGCTGTGGCAAAGGCCTGTGATGTTGAGTTTTGTTTCGGCCTGCATGGTCCGGCAGAGCATCGCCATCGGGTTGGTGTAATTTAACACCACCGCATCCGGGGCGTATTTTTCTATATCCCGGCAGATTGCCATCATTTCAGGGGCGGTCCGCAAAAAGCGAAAAATACCCGAAGGCCCACGGGTGTCGCCGATGTTTGTATCTATGCCGTATTTCTTTGGTATCTCAATATCGCTGCGGAAAATCTGCACACCCCCCGCAAGGATCGTGATAAGTACGCCGTCGGCCCCTTCCAGCGCCTTTTTGCGGTCCGTGGTCGAAGTCACCTTTGCGGGATACTTCCCCTGTTTGACAATTTTATTGACCGCCTGGGTAATGTACTCAAGCCGTTCCGTGTTAATGTCCATAAGGGCGATTTCCGCATCCGCAAAGGAAGGAAAGGTCAGGATGTCCTTTACCAGTGTCCTGGTAAACCCAAAACTGCCCGCGCCGATAAACGTAATCTTTTTCATAGCTGCTCCTGTAAATGTCCGGTGGAATTTTAATCAATATAACATATGGGTATATGCCTTGTCCCCCGCCTTATTTATCCCTATACTCTCACCATGTCTGCAACCCTCCTCCCCCGGACCCATCTTTGAACATCCCCGAATTACTTGCCCCCGCAGGCTCCACGGAAGCGCTGGATGCGGCCATTGGTGAAGGCGCCGATGCGGTATACCTGGGGCTTAAAAGTTTTAACGCCCGGATGCGGAGCGCCAACTTCGCCTATTCCCAGTTTGAGGCAGCGGTCCGCAGCCTTCATCGTATGGGCCGCAAGATATATGTGACGGTGAACACGGTCTTTGAACAGCGGGAAGCGGACCGGATGTATCAGCTTTTGAAGTACCTGGCATCGGTGGGGCCTGATGGTCTTATCGTGCAGGATTTTGGGGTAGTAAGGATGGTGCGGGACAACTTCCCCAGCCTCAAACTCCACGCCTCAACCCAGATGAACATTGCCTCTGCCCAAGGGGTGAACCTGCTCTCCAAACACGGAGTTTCCCGTGTGGTGCTGGCGCGGGAATTGGCGCTGGGGGAGATTCGGGAACTGCGGGAGCGGACCAATTCCGAGCTTGAGGTCTTTGTCCACGGGGCGCTCTGCGTAAGTGCCTCCGGGCTGTGCCTGTTTTCCAGCTACCTGGGGGGGAAATCCGCCAATCGGGGGATGTGTACCCAGGCGTGCCGCCGTCTTTACCGTCAGGGGGGAACGGACTTACTAGCCAGCGAAGAAGGGGGCTACTATTTCAGCCCTGCGGATTTTCAGCTTATTGACCGGATTCCCGAATTGGCCGACGCGGGGGTCAATTCCTTCAAGATTGAGGGACGCATGAAGAGCGCCGAGTACGTGGGCGCGGTGGTGGCCGCCTACCGCCGGGTCATTGACGGCCTTGACGGGAACCGGGAGCAGAGTATCCGGGACGGTCTTGCCATACTCCGCAACGACTTTGCCCGCAAAAAGACCCGATTTTATTTTGATTGGGATCCGGCTTCGGACGCGCCCCTGGACTGGCTCAAGGCGGACCAGGACGGCGGTACCGGCATCCCCTTGGGAACCATACTCCGGGTTAGAGGTGCGGACGACGAGCGGCGGGGGCTTATCGTTCCCGGCACGGTCCTGCCCCGTCCCGGCGACTCGGTGCGGCTCCACCGGGCCGACGACTCGGAACGCCGCGCCCACAAGCTCACCGCCGCCGAGCCGGACCCTTCCGGCCTCTGGATATCCATCCCCGAAGGCTTTACCCCCGGCGACTCGGTCTACCTTATCCAGACACGCGGGATGAGTAAACGCTATTCCCCGGTGATTAATCGGAACTTGTTCCGCGGTGACCTTGGGGCGTTCAGGCGGAGCCCCGGCCATGACAAGGCCCCGGAAATCACCCTGCCGCCGCTTAAAAAGAAAGACGCTCCGCCCTTTCCCGAAGGAATCTACGTTGCGGTCTCCCGGATCGAGGACCTCTACGTTCTCCAGTCGGTAAGACCCATCAGGGTTATGCTCCACTGGACCCGCAAGACCGCCGCCTACATTCTGGGTGCGGATAAAGCGCCGGACCGTCCGCCCTTACCCTTTAGCCCCGGCGAAACCATTCTCGTACTGGACCCCTATTTCCCTCAGGCCATGGAGCCAATACTGGCGGATGAAATCGCCCAACTCCGCGCCCTGGGCTGTTACCAGTTCGTGGTGAATAACCCCGGCCACTTCGCTCTGTTCCGTGACCTTGACGGTAAGGTAGCCGGGGGCTCCGCCGCTTCCACCAATGGCCGTGAGGCGACTGCGGGGCGCGGCCTCAAACCGCCCGCCCTCATCGCCGGACCCTATCTGTACACCTTTAACCGCTGGGCCGCAGCCTTTGTCGCTTCTCTGGGTGCGGACGCCATCATAACCCCCCTGGAAAACAACCGTCAGAATCTGGAGCGTACCATCAGTGCCGGCAGCCCCGGCAACCCCAGTCGGCGGGGTTATACCTTTGTCACCCTTTTCGCGTATCCCGCGTTGTTCCGCATCCGTGCGGGCCTTGGCGGGGTGTACCCGTTCCGGCAGTTCCAGGACAGCCGGGGGGAGCAGTTCCGCCTTATCAGCGAAACAGACGGTTCCCAAGTGATCCCGGAAAAGCCCTTTTCCATCGTCGATAAACGCCCCTTTCTGGAAGAGGCCGGGTTCCGCCGGTTCATTTTGGACCTGTCCGGCCCGCCCCTGAAAAAAAAGGACTACCGTACCCTTATGACCGCCCTCAAAGCCGCCGCCCCCCTGCCGGACATCAGCCGTTTCAACTGGAAGGACGGGTTTTATTCCCCGGAGCCTTCGGACCTGCGGTCCGCAGACCTGCGGGCTAAATGAATCGCCGTTTTTTGGGTATTATTACGAGCGGAAAGACTTCCGCCGGGTGTTACTTAACGAAGCGCTGGAAATTCACATTATCGACATGGTAAGGTTCAGGCGATAGGGCTGGAAGGGCTGAACCTGGCACCGCTTACAATGGACTGGTAGGCCCAGGGAGACCTTGGATACACCGAGGAGCAAATGAATGCCTTTGTAAAGGCAGGATTGTATAAGGAGATATGGATATGAAGAAGTACAAAAGCCCGATATTCAAGCACATCCACCAGGAAGCAACTGATAGATTCGAGGTAGGAGCCATCACCGCCGAGGAAATGCGCCGCTATGATTCTTCTTGCTTGGTCGCCGCCGGTACTCCCCAATCCCGCACTGCCCGCGCCCCCGCTATGGCCGCCGCAAGCCCGGGCTCTATCGGGCGTAGCGTCAAATAAGTTGCCATTGTCGCGCATACCACGTTACCCATATTTCTGACTTGTAATCAGACCATGAAAAAAAGCCCGCCCGCCTGATTCACAGGCGGACGGGCCGGTTTTTAGGACCCTGCGGGTCCTTTAGCGCCGGGTTACGGCGCCTTGTAGAGCAGTTTGAATTCCCAGAGGCTTGGCTCGGAGTCCGCCGAGAGGATATTCAGCCGGATAATGCTGGCCTCAATTGGAGCATCAAATGTACATACACGCCCGGTGGCGCTACCTCCCGGTGCGGAGGTTCCTGCGCCTACAATTTGACCGCCGCTATAGCTATACGCGGTTTTCCATTCACCCGCTTCCAGATACTCAATCTTGAAACTGGTAATCCGGCCATTGGCTCCAGAGGCGCCGTAAGACAGTAAGTGGGCCTTGTCCACCCTGACGATACTATTAAATTCCATCGTCAGCCAATGGGCGTGATTCGGGTAGCCTGATGATGCCGTCGCCCAGCGTGTAGAGTTACTGCCATCAACCGCTGCCTTTCCGCTTAAATTTGCACCGTTGTGTCTGTTACTTGCCGTCAAGTACCGTAATTGGGCAAGAGGAACAGGGTCACCATCGGTAACACCGGTTATAGCAGCAAGCGGCTTCGTCCCGAACGCTCTAATCGGTGTGACTGTACTCGTCAGCGTAGCCAGTGCAGCATCGACCGTTCCCTGTGTGGCATTGATGTCATCAACCACGCCTTGCGCGGCAGTAATGGCTGCCTCGTAGGCGGCTTGATTCGTCGAGGTAATCCAGTATTTGTTCGGGTTTACATCGCTTCCGTCTCCAGCCGCAGAAATTACGGTAATGGCGCCGGGGACACCATCGGAAATCTTGCCAAGGTAACCATCTGTAGCAATGCTTGCGCCGGCGCCGGTGTTCGTAATGTTACTGTCCAGCGGGCCAACCACGCCTGCAATCGCCGTTATCAACGCGGTTTTGTTGGTCTTATTGTAAAGTTCCCACTCCCAGATGGTTGGGTCAGGGTTTGACGCATTGATTTTCAGCCGGAATTGGGTGGCATTCACGGTCGCAAAGTCGCTGGTGACGGCGGGAGCACTGGTACCGGTAGTGTCACCGCCAATTGCAGTGCCTTTGTTCGGGGAATCATACGCCTGCCGCCACGCGCTTCCATCCCAATACTCGATTTCAAAGTCGGAAATACGTCCGTTTGGAGCAGTGCCAAAAGCCTTGATTACGCTTTGATTAACGTCAACGGGCAGCCCGAAGTCTATCGTCACGTAAGCGGGGAATTCCACCACCGAGCCTGTGGCCCAGCGGGTAGTTGCATTACCGTCGGCAAGAGAGGTTACTTTGTATACCGCGCTAGCATTCTCATTGGTTGCCGTAATTTTCATGTACCGCGGCGCGAGGTTGTCGCTCAGATTATTCACCAGCGCGCCCGGTCGTGCTCCGCCGGTAAAGACCCCGGTTGCGGCATTAAGGGTGGCTAAGGCGTTGTTAACGTCAGACTGGGTGAGGCCGACGCTGTTGTCGTTCCGCACCGTTTCCGCAGCGGTAATAGCATCCGCATAGGTAGTCTTGTTGGCCTGAGTAACCCAGAGCTGGTTTGCATACAATGTGGCGCCTGAATCCGCAGAAACCTTGTAATAATCCCTTCTTTCAGTTGCCGCCGTTATCGCTGCGATTAACGCGGTTTTGCTGGCGTTCATAGATCCGAGTGTCCGCACATCGGCACGGTTAAACCTTCTATGCGCGTCCGCAAGGGCATCAACGGCATCGGTAATTTCCTGCGCAGTGGCAATGGCGGGATTTTCGGCAATGGCTTTTGCCGCGGTGATGGCCGCCGTGAAAAGGTCCTGTTCATCCTGGGTGACCCAGTAGTCTGCCAGATACACATCGGTGCCGTCAACTGAGACCTCGGTGTTGGCAACGAGGGCGTTCGCGCTGGTGATGTCGGCGATGAGCTGGGACCGGTCAAAGGCATCGTACAACTCAAACTCCCAGATGGCGGCCGTTCTGCCGCTTCCTGATAAACCAAGGCTCAGACGAACATAGCTGGCGTTGAATGGCGTTGCCAGGAATACCGGGTATGCCACATCCCCCGAAGTCGCCCCAACCGCACTGCCGGGAATAGTCGTACCGCCCAGGTTGTATGTATACGATGGCGTCCAGGTTGTACCGTTGGCCGAATATTCGATCGTGAACTGGGACACGGTATCGGTGCGGGAATTGCGGAGAACAATCGCGTTCACGGTGATGTCGAAGTCAAACGCCAGCGTCAACGTTGCCGAGGTGGCGGTGCCGCCGATAGCCCAATTCGTCGTTATACTGCCGTCGGTCGCTCTGGCCGCCGAATCGTTGGCAACACTCCCGGTTACCGTCTTGTACCACGGTGCGGCGTTTACGCCCTGGGGAATCACGGGTGTCAGGTTCAAGGTAACGCCGTCCGCGCCGTCCGCCGTCACCGGGACTGTTTCCAGCGCCGATTTCAGGCCAAGGAAGTCTATATCTGCGTATACCTCTGACTCAATGTAGCTTTTGGGGACACCCACTTCCCAGGTCGTGCTGTTCTTAGGCAGGGTCACCGTACCGATGACGATTGTTCCGGGGTTGTCCGCGTAAACGGTTACCGTACCCGCGCTAACGCCGCCGGTCAGGGTACCGGAAAGGTACACTTCCGCCGCGTGGAGATCGGCGTCCTCGAAGGTCCAGGTGAATTTGGTAACCAGGTCCTGGTAAATATGGACTACATCGCTTTTAACCGCTTCCTGCGTTCCCGCAGAAAGGGTGGCAATGACCAGATAATACCCGGCGGGTACATCAGTTTTTGTTCCCGTAAGAGAATCCGTCCCGACCGGCGTTTTGGCGCCGTCGCTTAAGGCCCGGAGAACAACCGTTATTCCGTCGGAAGCATCCAGCGGAGCGGTGATGTTATTGGTAATAACATAATCCAGGGTTCCCTCCTGGCCTGCCGCAGGCGGGTCAAAAACAAGGGTTATCGTGACCGGCGTCGACACACCGGCGCTTACCGTAAAATTAGTCGAAGCGCCGGTGGCAACCGCAGATTCGCCTTTCATCGCCGTAAGCGTGAAGGAGTAGGACCCCGCGTCAAGCTCCAGCGGACTCGTGCCATCCCACGCTAAAGCCGTTTGTGTCCCGGCAGCAGTATCCGTAAGGTCAATACTATAGGAATCAATACCCAGATCCGCCAGCTTGGGCAGCAGGGTCCGTGCCGCCGGGGAGCCAAGGCTGATGGTTACCAGCCCTTTACCCGCCGCGAGCTTTGCCCCCGCTTCGTCGGGGGTCAAAAAGTTGTTACATCCTGTGGCGATCACCATCGCCGCAAGAGCCGTCATAAGGCATACCAGTTTAATGGTTTTATTCACCTGTTTTTTCATGCTGTCCTCCTTTTAGTGAGCCGCCGCAACGGTAAAGGCGATGGGCGCCGCCGTCCAGGTAATGCCGGTGGCATCGTCCGCTGCCGCCAATACCAACTCGTGCTTGCCAACGCTAATACTGCCGGCATTGATAGTTATGCTGGTACCTGTTCCTTTACTCGTACCGTCCACATACCAGGTATAGGTATAGCCTGTGGTAGTAACCGTTACGGTTGCAGTGCCGTCCGCCCCGGTCTTATAGACCGTGAAGGGAGCTGCCCCGGTAAGGGTCAGGCTGCCGCCCTGATCCGCAATGCTTAAAGTGATATTCGCCACCGGCACCGCCGATGGGTCAAAATAGAACACATCGACATCTTTTGGGCTCCCGCCGACATTATAGCCGGTCCTGGTTACCCGCACCGTTACGGTCCCGCTCTCGGTAATGCCGCTTACGGCAAGCTCGTACTCACCGGGGTTCCCGGTGGATGTCAACGCGCCTTTAGCCGCGCCGGTAGACCCCGGTATCAGGGTAATGTCGCTTGCCTCAAGGCCGGTAATGTCCTGGTCAAAGAGCAGCGTTAATTTTGTGGTGAGTGCCGAGGTGGAGCCATCGGCGGTTACGCTATTAAGGACCACCGTAGCAGCCGTGGGGTCATTATAGACCACCTCGACATCTTTCGGGCTGCCTGAGATGTTATAGTTACTGTTGATTACGGTCACCGTTACGGTCCCGCTCGCGGTAATGCCGCTTACGGCAAGCTCGTACACACCGGCGGTTCCATTGGATGTCAGCGCGCCTTTTGTCACAGCGGTAGGCCCGCTCAGGGTAATGTCGTCAGATACAAGGCCGGTAATGGGCTGGTCAAAGAACAGCGTCAGTTTGGTAGTGGTGGCGGTCGCGGCATCGCCATCGGCGATTACGCTATTAAAGACCGCCGTAGGAGCCGACGGGTTATAATAGTACACTATCACCGTTTGCGGGCTGCCGCTAAAAGCATAGCCGCCCTTTGCGACCGTCACCGATACGCTCCCGCCCGCCGTAACGGTTACGGCAAGCTCGTACACTCCGGTGGTCGCGGCGGGTGTCAGTGTGCCTTTAACCGGGCCGGGAGCCCCCCCCCCCACTCAGGGTAATGTCACCTGCCGCAAGACCCGCAATGGCTTTGTCAAAAGTCAGCGTCAGTTTGGTGGTGGTATCTGCGCCGCTGCCATCGGCGGTTACGCTTTGGAAGGTAACCGCCGTGTTCGGGGCGGAACCGCCACTGGTCGCGTGGCGGCACGCCATAAACAGGACGCCTACTGCGACCAACAGAAACGCGCCGATACGGACGGCGGACCGCCCCCGGCAATAAAAACGCTTTTTCATACTATCCTCCTGAAAAAATATATTATTTACAAATCCCCTGTACGCATTTAAGGGATATAATTAAATATATACCGCAATTGAGAGAAAAAACAAGGGAAAGGCTATAAAATTTATGGAATTTGTAATATTTTTAAAAAAAATGGCGAAAACCACACCGGAACTTTCTTCATGACAGGGGAGGTCCGCAGATTTTTGGCCCGTAGACCGTAAACCTGCGGACCTCCCGCCATGAATCAGCGCTTGCAGCTAAAAGGCGACCATTTCCGCCTCCTCCTCAGGGTATTCTTCCATAACTGGGTCTTCTGCGGCGGCCTGGACAAGCGCCGCTTTCCGGTTAAGGGCGGTTTCCGTAGCGGTTTCGCGGGCGTCGGACTTGCCTCCGTCAAGTCCGTTCGACTTGCCTCCGTCAAGTCCGCTGGATTTGTCCTCGGCGAGACCGTCCTGGTTCCGCTTAAAGTCGGGGCGGAATTCCACGTGTTCGGCTACGATGGTAATACGGGACCGGGACTTTCCCTCCGCATTGAGCCAGCGTTCCTGTTTCAGCCGGCCCACGACCCGCACACCCCGGCCTTTGTGTCCCAGGTTGTAGCAGTTTTCCGCCAGCTTTGCCCAGGTTTCCACGTCAAAGAAACTTACTTCCTTTTCCAGGCCTGAATCCTGTTTGAAGAAACGGTTGGAGGCAAGACTAAAGGTACAGATCGGTGTTCCCTTAGGGGTGGAGCGGAACAGCGGGTCCCGTACCAAATTGCCTTCGATTAAAATAGAGTTGAGGTTATTCATAATGCCTCCGAAAAAATAGTATGTTCCGGCAGCATACAGCCGCCGGACATGGGGCAGCCGCCCCCGAACCATCAAGCCCCGCCAACGGCGCGGCTTGATGGTACCGGGTACAGGGCACATTTCCCATGCAACTATATATATGGCAATGTCCTGTAATTTGCTTCAATCAAACGGGAAAATTCGTTAAAAAATTACGTTTTTTGAGAGTCCCTATATATATGACGCCCAGTAATCGCACGCGCAGCGTGTCTACCAGCAAATTCAGCGCAGGCGTGGACCCCGGCAACGACCACGGTCTGCCAATAAAAGGCAGCCAACCTTTAGGTTGGCTGAGGGTCCGTCCAGTAATCGCACGCGCAGCGTGTCTACCAGCAAATTCAGCGCAGGCGTGGACCCCAATAAAAGCCACAGTACCGAATAAAGGGCGGCCGTTCTTTAGAACGGACGAGGGTCCGTCCTGTAATTTGCTTCAATCAAACGGGAAAATTCGTTAAAAAATAGTGAACGGCATCTCTTTAGAGCGGTTGGAGGCCCTTGTTCCGCTTCCCGGCCAGTGCCTACCCCACATAATCCGACAGCCGCCGGTATATCTGATTCACCACGCCCTTAAGCTCAACATCAATCTCCTCCCCCAATTCGTCGATCAGGGTTTCCAGCGTGGAGAGGCTTTCGTTGAGGCTCGTGTGGAAGCCCCGCGAACACTTGAACCAGTAGTTTCCCGCCCCATCGGTAAAGAGGCAGATAAACCCCAGTTCCTTCTTGCCCGGTTTCCAGAGCGCGGGGGTTACGAGCAGCGGTAGTTCCGCCAGCAATTCCTCTAACTTTTCCCCCGAATTGAAGGTGGTCTTCCGGGGCCAAACGCGGCTTAACGCGCCGTCAATGGCAAGGGAGGGAACCAGCGATACAATGAGTGACAGCTTTTCGTCCGCGAGCAGGGTATATTTGCCGTTCACCGTAATGGTGCCCCGCAGCCCCTTGAAGGCCGCAGCATCACTGCTAACGAACCCAAGGTTCGCATCTCCTGTTACTTTGGAAAGCCGCTCCCAGGGCAGGGTTACTGTTTTTTTACCCTTCACGGTTTGTATCTCGAAGATTTCACTGCCGATTTTGATGTTGTTGGTAAAGTCCCGCGCCTGCCGGGGTCTGCCGTCAACGGTAACGGGCCTCCCGCCCATGCCGCCTAAGGCTTCAAACAATTCCGGGCTGAGTTTTTCCAGTACGTTTTTTGACAGGGGGGACACGGACATGGCGTACATACGCGTAGTTCGTATTATTTCCCCGGCGACGATGTACTGCGGGTCGGTGCGGAACATAACCGAGCCGGGGTGAATCTGGATGCGGTCGGCGGTAAGACTGCGGTAGAGTTCCCGGCCTTCCCGGACGCACACAAACTGGATAAGCCCCGTGGCCACGCAGGAAAGGTAATCATCCACGGAGCCGCCTGAGAGCAGGGGGAGGCCCATGCCGGAAACGATTTCCGCAAGCTGGGCGGTGACGTTTACAATTTCCGCCATAGCCTTTTCATCAAGGTAGCTTTTCTCGCAGAACTTCGCCTTGTTTGCCGCACCCTGGTAGGAACGGTACAGTTTAAGGTACGACACAAAATCACCGTTGGGGTCCCGGAAGGAGTGATGGGCCAGGCGGGCATCGGTTTCTTCCCCCGGCGGCAGCACGTAGGGGCTCTGGGTTGACAGAAACGCTGCGGCAATCACCGTCTCTTCGGTAACATCGGGGTAGCGCATAATCGCTTCCACAATGATCCGGGACTGCCGGGGCGCCAAGGGGAATTCGGTCATCATCTTGCCGGTTCTGGAGAGGCTCCGGTCCTTTTCCAGGGCGTTAAGCAGGTTGAGGGTTTCGATGGCGGCGATGATTCCTTCCCGTTCAGGGGACGAGATAAAGTCGAATTCCTCAAAGGCGCTGATCCCTAAATCGGCCATGCGGAGCACCACTTCGGACAAATCGGTGCGGAAAATTTCTTCGGTG